>JAQSDT010000707.1 GCA_029946075.1 bacterium
GGGCGACGGAGGCAACAGAGCTGGCCCTCTCCGGGGAGAGCACGAAGTAAACCGTCAAGCCATTGCGCAGGGAAGGCCGGATGCTCTCCGCTGAACCTGTATGCTCGTGTGCGCATTCCTTGTCTCCCATTTGCATGCGAGACCTCGGGAGCAGCGCGCACCCGGTCTTCCCTGCGCCCTCGGAATTTTCGAAGGCGCGAACGAAATGCAAACCTCGGGCAAATCATGTCGCGAGATCGCGAAGCTGTATCATCCGTCATTGCGAGGAGCGGAGCGACGAAGCAATCCATACATCCGTTCTGCCGGGCTATGGATTGCTTCGCTACGCTCGCAATGACGTGGTGGGGCACGGTGTGTTGGCGCTCCACCCATCCTACCGGTATTCGCCGGGACGACGATGGGCTCACCCCGTCAATTCAACACCCGCTTGTTATCCGGGCTATCCAGCGAAAACGTCGGTATGTCGATCTCGAACCGCTCGCCGGTATCGGTGACCATCTGATAGCGCCCGGTCATGAAGCCCGACGCGGTCGGCAGCGGCACGCCCGAGGTGTACTCGAAGTGCTCGCCGGGGCCGAGCACCGGCTGTTCGCCGACCACGCCCTCGCCGCGGACTTCCTGCTTGCGGCCGGTGGCGTCGGTGATGATCCAGTGCCGGGTGCGCAGTTGCACGGTTTCCGCGCCGGTATTGGTGATGACGATAGTGTAGGACCAGAAATACTGGCCCTCATCCACCGCCGAGCGTTCCGGCATGAAATTCGGCTCGACGGTGACTTCGATCTGGCGGGTAACGGCGCGGTACATGCAAAAATGCTTCCGGAAATCAGGTCACGTATCATAACCGGGAATACCGCCGGAACCAATCGCAGGACGGCCAGGGCGGCTGCGCCATCGCGGTTTCAACATAGTTCCATTCTAGATGCACCCGCTCGCCCTGAGCCACGTATCTGCCCGTTGCGTATCTTGTGTGCAAATTGCCGGCCGATATGATCCCCCTTCGGACGGTGCAGGCGCGAACTCCCAACTGTCCAGACGGTGCCCAATGACGTTTGCCGACCCCATCGCCGGAACGATGCACGCGAAGCAAGCGGCCGTCGCCGCGCCCGCCATCACGCTGCCCGCCGCCGGCGAGCGCGAACTGCGGCTCGACCTGTTCCGCGGCATGGCGCTGTGGCTGATCTTCGTCGACCATCTGCCGACCAATTTCCTGACCTGGTTCACCATCCGCAATTACGGCTTCTCCGACGCCACCGAGATCTTCATCTTCATCTCCGGCTATACCGCGGCCTTCGTCTATGGCCGGGCGATGCTGCAGGCCGGCTTCGTCGTGGCGACCGCGCGCATCCTGCGCCGGGTCTGGCAGATCTACGTCGCACACGTGTTCCTGTTCACGATCTTCCTCGCCGAGATTTCCTACGTCGCCACCCGTTTCGAGAACCCGCTGTACAGCGAGGAAATGGGCATCATGGATTTCCTCAAGCAGCCCGACGTCACCATCGTCCAGGCGCTGCTGCTGCGTTTCCGGCCCGTCAACATGGACGTGCTGCCGCTCTACATCGTGCTGATGCTGTTCCTGCCCATCATCCTGTGGCTGATGAAGTGGCGGCCCGACGTTTCGCTCGGCCTGTCGGTGCTGCTGTACGCGCTGACCTGGCAGTTCGACTGGTATCTCACCGCCTATCCCAGCGGCTTCTGGATCTTCAATCCGTTCGCCTGGCAATTGCTGTTCGTGTTCGGCGCCTGGTGCGCGCTCGGCGGCGCCCAGCGCATGTCGCGTATCCTGTCGTCGCAGGTGACGATGTGGATCTGCATCGCCTATCTGTTGTTCGCGTTCTTCGTCACGCTGACCTGGCATCTTCCGCAGCTCAGCTTTCTGATGCCCAAACGACTCGAACAGTGGATGTATCCGATCAGCAAGACCGATCTGGACGTGCTGCGGTTTGCGCATTTTCTGGCGCTGGCGGCGCTCACCGTGCGCTTCCTGCCCAGGGACTGGGCGGGCCTGAAATCGCCCTGGCTGCGACCTTTGATCCTGTGCGGCCAGCATTCGCTTGAGATATTCTGCCTCGGGGTCTTCCTGGCCTTCGCGGGGCATTTCATTCTGGCCGAGAATTCCAACGGCCCCTTCATGCACGCGTTGGTCAGCCTGGCCGGAATCCTCATCATGTGGGGAATGGCCTGGGTGATTTCGTGGTACAAGCACTCTGCCGACAAAAGTGCGTCGAAGTCGAAAAGCGCCGGCGGCAACGCCGATATGGCGGGAGGCAGCTTATGAGGTCCGGATTCGCGACCGCGCTTGCCCTGACGCTGCTGGCCGGCTTTGTCGCCACCGGCCCCGCCCGCGCCCAGGACAAGGCCCAGGACAAACCCGTGCCGGCCCAGACCTGCGACGTCCCGGCCTATCTGCTCAACACCGAGAGCCAGCTTCCGAAAGTGGCCGAAGCGGTCAAGAACGCCCGTCCGCTGACCATTCTCGTGGTCGGCAGCCGCTCCTCGACCATCCTCTCCTCCGAGGCCAGCGCCTACCCGGCCCGGTTGCAGGCGGCCCTGAAGGAGCGGCTGCCCTCGATCCCGGTGAATCTCTCCGTAGAACTACAGAACGGCAAGACCGCCGAGGAAGTCGACGCCAATCTCGTTAAGCTGGTGGAAGCAAAAGTGCCTACTTTGGTGATCTGGCAGACCGGCACCGTCGATGCTATGCGATCCATCGATCCCGACGATTTTCGCGGCGCTGTCGACGAAGGCGTGGCTGCGTTGCAGAAGGCGGGAACCGACGTGATTTTGGTCAATCTGCAATACAGTCCGCGCACGGAAACGATGATCTCCGCGCCACCATATCTCGATAATCTGCGGGTGGTGGCGCAGCAGCACGACGTTCCCCTGTTCGACCGGTTTGCCATCATGCGTCACTGGAACGACGCCGGTGACTTCGATTTGTTCAGCAGCACCCATGGCCCGGATCTGGCCAAGCGGGTGCACGGTTGCCTCGGCCGCGCGCTTTCGAAATTCATGCTCGAAGCCGCTCGCATCGAGCCGGGGCAGCAGAATTAGGGACCAGCGTTAATGAGTTCTCACGACCCTTTTCGTTTGTCGATCGCACTGACTGCCTTCGCCGCCGCCGGCCTGCTCGCGACAGTTGTGGCATCGACGGCGCATGCGCAAGCTCCGCAACAGATCGCCCAGCAGGCGACGTTGTCGGATAAAGCTGGAGCAGGAAAGGCTGAAGCGGCCAAGCCGCCGGCCGCGCCGGCCGCCAGTACGGCCGCCGTCGATCCGTCGAGTCCGCCCGCTCAAAGAGGCGTTGCCGGCAGGACGATCGACAAGGTCAGGGAAGCCGCAAAATCCGCCGGCGATATCTTCAGCCGCGTGCCGTGCCTGCCCGCGAAAGGCACGTCGAAATCGATGGGCTCGCTGCCGCACGTCGCCGGCAAGCTCGTCGCCGGTCAGCCGGTGGTGATCGTCGCGTTCGGATCGTCGTCGACCTGGGGCTATGGCGCGACCTCGCCGGATTACAACTATCCCAACCGCCTCGCCGCGCAATTGCGCCGGCAATATCCGACCGCCGACATCTCCATCGTCAACGCCGGCAAGGGCGGCGAGGACGCGCCTGAGATGATGAAGCGGCTGCAGACCGCCGTCATCGACCTGCATCCGGACCTCGTGATCTGGCAGGTCGGCACCAATGCGGTGCTGCGCAACCTCGATCCCGGCGAGACCGCAAAGCTGGTCGAGGAAGGCATCATGCGCATCCAGGCCGCGAATTCCGACGTCGTGCTGATCGATCCGCAATATTCGCCGCGGGTCAACGAGCACGCGGAGAGCGCCGGCAAGATGATGAAGCTCCTGAACAAGGTCGCCGAGCTGCGCAAGGTCGGCCTGTTCCCGCGCTTCGCCGTCATGAAGGACTGGCACGAGAAGCAGGCGATCCCGATCGAGAACTTCGTGATCCCCGACGGCCTGCACATGAGCGACTGGGGCTACGCCTGCTTCGCGCAACTGCTCGGCGACGACATCATCCGCTCCGTCGGCCAGATCAAGCTCGGCGTCACCGTGCCGGCCGATGTGCGGGCCTACCGGCCGATGTGAATCGCTCACCCTCCCCCTCCAGGGGAGGGTAAGCACCTCACACCGCTCCAGCGCGGCCTTGATGTTAGCTCGAAGTCGCCGGAAATTCCTGATGGCTCATCTGATCTTTTCAACCTAGAGTGTCGATGGCCCATTTGGGTATTGATGCATCGCACCAATTTTACAAACGACGAATGACGGGGCGGATCTGGAAATTGAGCAGCTTTTACGACCGTCCGATTCTGAACTCGCCCTATCGCGCGCCGGAACTGCACCATCCCTTCGACGACAATGGCCAGCCGCTGGAAGGCGAGCCGAAACCCGGTCGTCGGCCGTCCCGCTTGCTTGTGCCGGTTCCGGCTTCGCGAAAGAAGACCGCGACAGCCCAGCCTTCGCTCGATCTGGAGACGTACACCGACCACGCGCTGATCAACGAAATTCGCAGCTATCTCGAAAGCTGGCGCGGCTTGCGCAATCCGGCCGACTGGGGCGTCACCGGCGCGACGCAGCGGCTGCTCGAACATTGGCGGCACCACAAGTTCAACGCCCAGATCCCGTTCTTCTGTCAGATCGAGGCGGTTGAAACCATCATCTGGTTGACCGAGGTCGCGCCGAAGCGCGCGGCCACCAAGGGGCTGCTCGATCAGATCGGTAAGGCTAACGCGGAAGCCAATCCGGAACTTTTCCGTCTCGCCATGAAGATGGCGACCGGCAGCGGCAAGACCACCGTGATGGCCATGCTGATCGCCTGGCAGGCGGTGAACGCCGTCCGCAAGGATTCAAAGGATTTTTCCCGCGCCTTCCTGATCGTCACGCCGGGCATCACCATCCGCGACCGTCTGCGCGTGCTGCTGCCGAGCGAGCCCGACAATTACTACGAGACCCGCGAGATCGTGCCGCCGGAAATGCTCCCCGAAGTCCGCCGCGCCGAGATCGTGATCACCAACTACCATTCGTTCCAGCACCGCGAGACGTTGCCGCTGCCCAAGGTCGCGCGCAGTTTCCTGCAGGGCAATGCGCCCGAGCCGATCAAGACCACCGAGACCGATGCGGACATGCTCAAGCGGGCGTGCGAAAAACTGCTGAACTACGACCGCGTCAACGTGATCAATGACGAGGCGCATCATTGCTATCGCCACAAGGTCGGCGGCGACACCGAAGGTCCCCTGACGGGGGAAGACAAGAAAGAGGCCGCCGAAAATGAAGAGGCGGCAAGGCTCTGGATCAACGGCATCGAAGCGCTCGGCCGCAAGCTGTCGAAGGGCGTGCGCGCCGTCTATGACCTCTCCGCCACGCCCTTTTTCCTGCGCGGCTCCGGATATGATGAAGGCACCCTGTTCCCCTGGGTGGTGTCCGATTTCAGCCTGATGGACGCGATCGAGTGCGGCATCGTCAAACTTCCCCGCGTGCCCGTCACCGACAATCTCGTGCAAACGGATTCGGTGGTCTATCGCCATCTGTGGCAGCACGTCGGCAAGGAGCTGCCGAAGACTGCGGCGGGCGCCAACAAGCTCAGCCCGCTCAATCTTCCCAACATGCTCAAAACCGCGCTCAGTGCGCTCTACAGCCACTACGAGGGCGAGTTCGAGCGCTGGCAGCGCGCCGGGATCGAGGTGCCGCCGGTATTCATCGTGGTGTGTCAGAACACCGCGATTTCAAAGCTTGTATTTGAATGGATCGCCGGCTTCGAGCGCGGCGATGCGGAGGAGGGCGAGCGCGCCGCCTTTCAACCGGGTAATCTGAAACTGTTTCAGAACTACGACGAGCAGGGCGGACGGCTCCCACGTCCGCGGACGCTGTTGATCGACTCGCGCCAGATCGAATCCGGCGACGCGCTGGACAAGGGGTTTCGTGATGCCGCCGGCCCGGAGATCGAACAATTCAAGCGCGAACGCGCCGCGCGCGAAGGCGCCGGCGGTGCACAGGATGAAGCCAGCGAGAGCGAACTGCTGCGCGAGGTGATGAACACGGTCGGTCGTGTCGGCCGGCTCGGCGAACAGATCCGCTGCGTCGTCTCGGTGTCGATGCTGACCGAGGGCTGGGATACCAATACCGTGACTCACATCCTCGGTATCAGGGCCTTCGGCACCCAGTTGTTGTGCGAACAGGTAGTCGGCCGTGGCCTGCGCCGACAGTCCTACGATCTTAATCCGAAGACCGGTTTGTTCGACGTCGAATATGCCGACATCATGGGCATCCCCTTCGACTTCGCCTCTTCGCCGCAAAAGACGCAGCCGACCGCGCCGAAGCCGGTCACGCGGGTTTACGCGATCAAGGAACGGTCGGACCTCGAAATCCGCTTCCCGCGCGTCAGCGGCTATCGCCGCGACCTGCCGTCGGATAAACTGGAAGCGGCCTTCACCGCGGACAGCCGGCTGGAAATCACGCCGGCCGATATCGGTCCGACAGCGGTAGTTATGGAAGGCATCGTCGGCGCCGGCGTCACCATCACGCCGCAGGTGCTGGAGCGGCTGAGGCCGTCCGAAATCAGCTTCAACCTCGCCAAGCACCTGCTGTACACGCAGTTCTCGGACGAAGAGGGCTTTCCCAGGCAACATCTGTTTCCGCAGATTCAGCGCCTTGCGCGCCGCTGGCTCGACGAGGGTTATCTGGTCACGCGGGGCGTGCCGATCGGCGCCATCCTGTATCAGGATCAGCTTGCCCGCGCCGCCGAGAAGATCAATATCGCGCTGACCCGTGGCAGCGAGGGAAGTTTGCTCGCGGTGCTGGACCCCTACAATCCCCGGGGCTCGACCCGCTTCGTCAACTTCATTACCTCCAAGCCGGTGTGGAAGACCGGCGCGCAGCCGCCGAAGTGCCACATCAGCCATGTCGTGCTCGACTCCAGCTGGGAAGAGCAACTCGCGCTGACGCTCGAAAGCCATCCGCGCGTGCTGGCCTACGCCAAGAACCAGGCGATGGGCTTCGATATTCCCTATCTCGACGCCGGCGTGATGCGTCGCTACGTTCCCGATTTCCTGGTCCGCCTCGATGTCGGCGACGACGAGCCGCTGAACCTGATCTTAGAGGTCAAGGGCGCCAGGGACGAGAGCGACAAGGCCAAGGCGCAGACGACGCGCGATCTCTGGGTGCCCGGCGTCAATGCACTCGGCGGCTTCGGTCGCTGGAAGTTTGAAGAATTTCGCGATTGGGCAGCGATGGATGAAGACTTCGCTGCCCTGGTCGATCGACTGATGAAGAAAGTTCCCGCCTGATGGCCCGTTCGCCGAAATCGCCGAAATCCAAATCCTCCAGGCAGGTCGACGCGCTCAAGCATGACGCGGCGAGCCGCCGCAATATTCCGACGGCGGAGATGGAGAGCTTCTTCCGGCGCGACGAAGATGCCTCGCCGATGCCGCCGAAGCATTATCCGCGTGCCCGGCCGCTGACGGAGGGCACGACGCGCACTGCGGAGGAGCCGCGCGCGCCGGAACTGATCTGGAACGGTGCGAAGATCGCCATCACTGAAGACCAGATGAAGGAACTGGCCGAGACCGGCACGCTGACGTTGTCGGACGCGCAACTGGTCTGGCGCGGCAAGGACCGGCAGGACTGGTCCGACCTCGTCGTCAACGTGCCGCCGCTCTATATCCAGGAGAAGATTCATCCCAAGGCGATCATCGACGATCTGAAGCGCCGCACCGCCGAGAAGCGCGAGGCGGAGACGGCCGCGCCCGATCTGTTCGCCGACTTCAACGGCATCGAGCCGGACCAGCGCGCCGAGTTCTACCAGCACGACCAGCACTGGTCGAACCGCATGATCCTGGGCGACTCGTTGCAGGTGATGGCGAGCCTCGCGGAGCGCGAGAGCCTGCGCGGCAAGGTGCAGTGTATCTATTTTGATCCACCTTATGGCATCAAGTTTAATTCCAATTGGCAGGTTTCGACGCTGACCCGTGATGTCAAGGACGGCAAGCAGGTCGATATCAGTCGTGAGCCCGAGCAAGTGAAGGCGTTTCGCGATACATGGACAGACAAAACACACTCATACCTTACTTATCTGCGCGATCGATTGACGGTCATGCGCGATCTGCTAACCGAAAGCGGATCACTCTTCGTGCAGATCAGTGACGAAAATGTACATCGCATCCGGGCATTGCTCGATGAGATATTTGGTGAAACCCAATATTTGGGTCAGATTGCTTTCGTCAAAACTACAGGACAAACTGACTCCGCTGTCGGGTCCACGTTCGATTACATTTTATGGTATTGCCGTAGCCGGAACACAGCCAAAATCCGCCGCCTCTATGAGGACCGTCCTCCGTTCGAAAATCCCCAAGAAAGATACGTTTGTGTCGAACCCTCCCTCGGCGAGATCGTCGATCTGTCCGTAGCCCAAAAAGAAGGTAAGGCACCCGTTCCAAACGGTAGAATCCTGAAGCTAATTGACCCTACATCGCAAACAGGGTCGGCAGAGGCGAGAAAGCCTTTTGTATTCAGGGGCCAGACTTTCAGGCCTTCTGGTTCGCGTGGTTGGTCGACCCACGAGGAAGGACGAAATCGTGTGGCCAAAGCTGGATATTTTCATATTCAGGGCAGAGGGCTTTGGTGGAAAAGCTACCGCGACACATTTCCCTATCGGCCGCGCAATAATTTGTGGCTCGATACCCGGACCAATGCCTTCGGTGATGAGCGATTCTACGTTGTTCAGACGGGCGCGAAAGTTATCCAACTTTGCGTTTTAATGGCCACTGACCCCGGTGATCTCGTGCTCGATCCAACCTGTGGGTCCGGCACTACGGCGTTTGTTGCCGAGCAATGGGGTCGGCGCTGGATCACCGTCGATACGAGCCGCGTAGCGCTGGCGCTCGCCCGCACCCGGCTCATGTCGGCCCGCTATCCTTGGTATCTGCTCGCGGACAGTAGGGATGGCCGCGCGAAGGAGAGCGAGCTGACGCGGCGCCCGCCTGCCGACACGCCAGCTCGTGATGATATCCGTCAAGGCTTCGTCTATGAGCGCGGGCCGCATATTGCGCTCAGGTCGATTGCTAATAATCCGCTGATTGATGACATCTGGGATAAATGGCAAGCGGTACTTGAGCCGTTGCGCGAGGCACTCAACAAGGGCGCAAAGAGCGATTGGGAAGAGTGGCAGATCCCGCGCGAACTCGCTGTCAGCGTGCCTGCCTCCGCTATCGAGCCCCACGCCAAATGGTGGGAAGCGCGGATCGCCCGCCAGAGTGAGATCGATGCCAGCATCGCTGCGCGGGCCGATGTCGAATATCTCTACGACAAGCCTTACACCGATAACACCCGGGTGCGCGTCGCAGGTCCCTTCACGGTAGAAAGCTTGTCGCCGCATCGTGTGCTGCCCGCCAGCGAGGAAGAACTGATCGACCTGATCGACGCCGCCGAGGGCAAGCGCTCCGCCGCCGATGCGGACCTCGCCGGGCAGGACTTTGCCACCATCGTGATCGACTACCTCAAATCCGAAGGCGTCAAGCAGCAGGAGAAGGGCGATCGCATCACCTTCGAGAGCCTGACGCCGTGGCCGGGCAATTTCATCGGCGCCAGCGGCACTTTTATTGAGGGCGAGAATGGCTCCGAGCGCCGCGCCGCGATCCTGATCGGTCCGGAATACGGCACCGTCGGCCGGCAGGACATCGTCGCCGCCGCGCGCGAGGCCGTCGATAACAGATTCGACGTGCTGATCGCCTGCGCCTTCAACTTCGACGCCCAGTCCTCGGAACTCGGCAGTCTCGGCAGCCTCAAGATTCTAAAGGCGCGCATCAATCCCGACATGCATATGTCGAAGGAACTGAAGAACACCGGCCGCGGCAACATGTTCGTCGTGTTCGGCGAGCCCGACGTCGAAATTCTCGATGATGGCGGCCCTGAGATTAAAGTGAAGGTGAACGGCGTCGACGTGTTCGATCCCAACACCGGCGACATCCGCTCCAGCGACACCAAGGGCATCGCCGCCTGGTTCATCGATACCGACTACAACGAAGAAAGCTTCTTCGTCCGCCACGCCTACTTCCTCGGCGCCAACGATCCCTACAAGAGCCTGAAGACCGCATTGCAGGCCGAGATCGACGAAGACGCGTGGGCCACGCTCTATTCCGACACCTCGCGCCCGTTCCCGCGGCCAACGGGAGGCCGCATCGCGGTGAAGGTGATCAATCATTTCGGCGATGAAGTGATGAAGGTGTTTGGGGTGTGAGTGAATTTCCTGCCCAGCCAAACCAGCTTGCCGCCTTCTTGCGATTGGCGAGAGAGAAAAGCTGGTGCCACCGGTGGGGATGCACGACCTGTGGCTCGGAAAAGTTTTATGGCGGATTGCAGGATCTAGCCGATCAGATGGGCGGTGGTTTGTCCGGTAGAACTGAAATGGTGAGATCGCTTGCGACGGCACCGTTCGTTGCGAACGAAGCTCTGATCGAAAGCGTTCTTGTCTGGCTCGCGCAGGATATTTCTGCAGATGATCTGCGCCGTGCTTTGGAGCAAACTGAAGCCGGGGCACTTTTCTCCGCAATGAACCGCGCCAGGGAGGCCGCCCAAGCCCGAAGACACGCCCATAGTCTTCGAAATGATCCCGCCTTTGTTGAAGCGGAGCGGGCGAGAAAGAAGGCTGAGAGAAGCGCAGCCCATCAGGAGCGCCTTGCCGCCAAGGCTTTGCGAGATGCCGCCCGCAAGGGAACCTCATGAACTTCCTGATCGCCGATTCCTTCACCGCTTCGTTCAACAAGCTTTCCGGCGTGGATCAGAAGGCGGTCAAGGCGAGTGTCTTCGACCTGCAGATGGATCGTACTGGCAACGGTCTCCAGTTGCACCGTATCGACAAGAGCAAGGACCCAAATTTCTGGTCGGCGCGGGTAAATCGCGATATTCGCCTGATCGTGCACAAGACGGCCGAAAGCCTCCTCGTGGCCTACGTCGATCACCATGACGCCGCCTATGCCTGGGCGGAGCGGCGGCGGATCGAGGCGCATCCGCGCACCGGCGCGATCCAGATCGTCGAAATTCGCGAGCGGGTCGAGGATGTCGCGCCGCCGGCGACGTTCGATTTTGTCTTTCCCGAACCGGTCAAGGGCAAGGCGAAGGAAGCCGTTGCGCCGGCGCTGTTTGCGTCGCTGGATGACGATGCGCTGCTCTCGATCGGCGTGCCCGCCGATTGGCTCGCGGACGTGCGTGCGGCCAACGAGGACGGCTTCTTCGCGCTGGCGGCGCATCTGCCGGCGGAAGCCTCCGAAGCGCTGCTTGAATTTGCCGCGACCGGCCGATTGGCTGCACCCGTGCCGGCGCCTCCGGCGGCCGATCCCTACAGGCATCCCGATGCGCTGCGCCGGATTCGCCTGATCGCCGATCAGGAGGAACTGGAACAGGCGCTGGTCTTTCCGTGGGAGCAATGGGGCGTGTTCCTTCATCCGTCGCAACGCACGCTGGTCGAACGCGCCTTCTCCGGTCCCGCCCGCGTCGCGGGATCGGCTGGCACCGGCAAGACCATCGTCGCGATCCATCGCGCGGTGCGGCTCGCCCGCGAAAATCCATCGGCAAAGATATTGCTGACGAGCTTTTCGCAGCCGCTGGCCGACGCCATGGCGAAGAAGACGCTCGTGCTCGCGCCCGAGACCGGTGGCATCGTTCGACGCATCACCACGGCGTCGTTCAAGGGCATCGCCGAGCAGATGTTCCAGCTCGAACACGGCGTGCGTCCGCGCATCGCGTCCGATGTGGTTTTGCGTGAGCGGCTGCGTGACGCCGCCACCGCGACCGTGCTCAAGGGATTTTCGGAACGCTTTTTACTGTCCGAGTGGACCAACGTCGTCGACGCCTGGGGGATATCCTCGCTTGATGCTTACGCGAACGTCGAGCGCATGGGCCGCAAGAGCAGGCTTGGCCCCAATCAGCGCGCACGGCTGTGGCCGGTATTCGCGGCGGTTCAGGCGGCGCTGGCGGCGGAGCGCTACACGACCTGGGCGAATGTCTTCACCGGTCTGGCAAAAGCCTTCGAGAGCCGGCCCGCAAAGCCGTTCGATCATGTGATCATCGACGAAGCGCAGGACCTGGCTCCCGCGGAGTTGCGCTTCTTCGCGGCGCTGTCGCCGGCGAAGGCGGACGGGCTGTTCCTGTCCGGCGATATCGGCCAGCGGATTTTCCAGCATCCTTATTCATGGGCCAGCCTTGGCGTCGATGTGCGGGGCCGATCGCACACGCTGAAAGTCTGCTATCGCACCTCGCAACAGATTCGCCGCGCCGCCGACCGGCTGCTGCCGACGGTATTGCGCGATACCGACGGCATGGAAGACGAGCGTCGCGGCATCGTCTCGGTGTTCGACGGGCCGTCGCCCGAAGTCAAAACCCTCGCAACCGTGGCAGCCGAGGCGGAATCCGTACGGAGCGCGGTCATGACCTGGCTCGGCGAAGGGATCGCGGCCCACGAGATCGGACTGTTCGTCCGGACGCCGCAGCTTGTCGCCCGCGCCCGTGCCGCGATCGATGGATTGGAAGGCGCCAGCGAGATGGTCACGGCGCAGATGAGCCTCGCCAAGGGTCTGGAGTTTCGCGCCGTCGTCGTCATGGCCTGCGACGAGGGCGTTTTGCCGCTCGACGAGCGCGTCGCCGACGCCGCGGACGAAGCCGAACTGGACGACATCTACGAAACCGAACGGCGCTTGCTCTACGTCGCCTGCACGCGGGCGCGCGAGCACCTGCTGCTCACGGGTGTGACGCCGGTGTCAGAATACCTCGCCGATCTCCAGACAAACGCTGCCTGAAGCAAAAAAGCTACTGTGCATGGGGTTGTTTTCGATATTTTTTGTCAGCGACCTCCGACGAGCCCGGCGGAGGCCGCCAACCTCACACCCGCTCCAGCGCCGCCTCGAAATCCTCGATCAGATCATCCACGTGCTCCAGCCCGGCCGAGAACCGTATGAAGCCCTCGCTGATGCCGAGTTCGGCGCGCGCCTCCGGCGTCAGCCGCTGATGCGTGGTGGTGGCGGGATGCGTGACGAGACTCTTGGCATCGCCGAGATTGTTGGAGATGCGCGAGATCTGCAAGCCGTTCAGGCAGCGGAATGCCGCCGCCTTGCCACCCCTGACCTCGAAGCCGATCAGCGTCGAACCGGCGCGCATCTGCTTTTTCACCAGCGCCGCCTGCGGATGATCGGAGCGGCCGGGATAGATCAGCCGCGAGATCTTCGGATGCTTCGCCAGCGCGTCGGCAATCTTGCCCGCGGTCTCGGTCTGCGCGCGCACGCGCACCCCCAGCGTCTCGAGGCCCTTCAGCAGCACCCACGCATTGAACGGCGACATCGAGGGGCCGGTCTGGCGCATGAAGTTGTGGATGTGCTCGGCGATGAACGCTTCCGACGACAGGATGATGCCGCCGAGACAGCGGCCCTGACCGTCGATGTGCTTGGTCGCCGAATAGATCACGACGTCGGCGCCGAGCGACAGCGGGCTCTGCCAGATCGGGGTTGCGAACACATTGTCCACGATCAGCCGCGCGCCGCCCTTGTGTGCGATCTCGGCGATCGCCTCGATGTCCATGACGTCGAGCGTCGGATTGGTCGGGCTTTCGAGGAAGCACGTTTTGGTGTTCGGCTGCATCGCCTTGCGCCACTGGTCGAGGTCGAGACCATCTACCAGCGTCGACTGGATGCCGTAGCGCGGCAGCAGATCTTCCACCACGTAGCGGCAGGAGCCGAACATCGCCTTGGCCGCCACCACGTGGTCGCCGGCCTTCAGCGGCGCGAGGATCGCGGTCGTCACCGCGGCCATGCCGGTCGCGGTCGCGCGCGCGGCTTCGGCGCCTTCGAGCTCGATCATGCGGCGCTCGAACATCGAGATGTTGGGATTGGAAAACCGCGAATAGAGAAAGCCGGGATCCTCGCCCTTGAACCGCGCTTCGCATTGCTCGGCGGTGTCGTAGATGAAGCCCTGCGTCAGGAACAACGCTTCCGACGTCTCGCCATATTGCGAGCGCAGGGCGCCGGCATGCACCAGCTTGGTCTCGGGACGATAGCGCTTGTTAGAAGCAGACTCAGACATGTGACCTCCGTCGTGACCACCGGAAAATGGTCACAAAAAACCGGCCTGGAAAAATTTCCACAGGCCGGGATCACACGTGTCCCCGGCCTGTTTAGCGACTTATTTAACGTGGCTGCAAGCCGGCCGGCTCAAATCACCACGGGATAAGTCATGCTGATATTACCTCGCGCCCTTTTCGTCAAGGCGGCCATCGGATAACCCCTGAATGCCCATATTTACGGGGTTTGGATGACATTTGGGCCTCCGAAAGGGCCACCCCAGAGGACCGCGCCGTGTCGTTTTCGCTGCCGCCCGACGCCAACGGAATTCTGCCCGACCGCATGATCGCGGCGATGGCGGATGCGGGCCTGATCCTGCCCGAATATCCCTTTGTCGAAAGCCAGATCCAGCCGGCATCGCTCGACCTGCGGCTCGGCGATATAGCCTATCGCGTGCGCGCCAGTTTCCTGCCCGGGCCCGGCGCCACCGTCGCCGAACGCATCGACGAATTGAAGCTGCATGAAATAGATCTCTCCGACGGCGCGGTGCTGGAGACGAATTGCGTCTACATCGTCCCGCTGCTGGAAAGCCTTGCGCTGCCGCCGGAGATCGTGGCCGCCGCCAATCCGAAAAGCTCCACCGGCCGGCTCGACGTGTTCACGCGCGTGATCGCCGACGGCACGCGGCGCTTCGACATGATCGGCGCCGGCTACCACGGCCCGCTCTACGCCGAGATCAGCCCGAAGACGTTTCCGGTGCTGCTGCGCGAGGGATCGCGGCTGTCACAGGTCCGCTTCCGCACCGGCGATGCGATCCTGAGCGCCGACGAACTCGACGCGCTGCACGCGGCCGAGCGGCTGGTCGATGTCGACGATGCCGATCTCGCCAATGGCGTCGCGCTGTCGGTCGATCTGTCCGGCGCCAACTCCGGCGGCTTCGTCGGTTACCGCGCCAAGCGCCACACCGGTGTGGTCGATATCGACCGCCGCGGCGGTTACGCGGTCGGCGAATTCTGGGAGCCGATCGAGGCGCGGCCCGACGGCAGCCTGATCCTCGATCCCGGCGAGTTCTATATCCTGGCCTCGAAGGAAGCGGTGCAGGTGCCGCCGGACTACGCCGCCGAAATGGTGCCGTTCGATCCGCTGGTCGGCGAATTCCGGGTGCATTACGCGGGCTTTTTCGATCCCGGCTTCGGCTATGCCGGCGCCGGCGGGCAGGGCTCGCGCGCCGTGCTGGAAGTGCGCTCGCGCGAAGTGCCGTTCATCCTCGAACACGGCCAGATCGTCGGCCGGCTGGTCTACGAGAAGATGCTGTCGCGGCCCGACGCCATGTACGGCCAGCGCATCGGCTCCAACTATCAGGCGCAGGGCCTGAAGTTGTCCAAGCATTTCAAGGTCTAATTCCGCAGCGCGCGATGTCCTTGCGGCGGCCCACCCCTAATCCCGCAGGGGGCCATTGCGCCCGGCGCACGCGGAATCATCCCTTGCCGTGCTAGGAAACGGGCGCAGCGTGGCTCCAAGCCCGCGCGTGGGAGCAGAAATGTCCGACCTCGGCGTGGCCGAAATCCCCGTAGACGAGGAAGAGCGACCGCTTCCGCCGCCGCCTGCGCCCGTCAAGAATGCGCTGGTCGAGGGCCCGATCCTGCGCACGCTGCTGTGGCTCGCCTGGCCGAATGTGATGGCGCTGACCGCCGGCACCTGTGTCGTCATCGCCGAAACCTCCTATATCGGCCGGCTCGGCGTCGAATCCCTCGCGGCGATGGCGCTGGTGTTCCCGTGCGTGATCCTGACCATGACGATGTCGGGCGGCGCCATGGGCGGCGGCGTGGCGTCGGCGATCGCACGCGCGATCGGCGCCGGCGATATCGACCGCGCCTCGACGCTGGCCTCGCATGCGCTGCTGATCGGCTTCTGCTTCGGGCTGGTGTTCATGCTGGGCATGCTGATCTTCGGCCCGCAACTGCTCGAACTGCTCGGCGGCCGCGGCAACGTGCTGACGCAGGCGATCGGCTACACCCAGATATTCTTTGGCGGCGCGGTGATACCGTGGCTGATGAACACGATGGCCGGCATCATGCGCGGCACCGGCAACATGAAACTGCCGTCGATGCTGATGCTGTCCTCGGCCACCTGCCAGATCGTCCTCGGCGGCACGCTGGGCCTCGGGCTGGGGCCGATTCCGCAATTCGGCATGCGCGGCGTCGCGGCAGGTTCGCTGATCGCCTACATCGTCAGCATCTCCGTGATGTCCTGGTATCTGTTCTCGGGGCGGGCGCGCGTGATCCCGAAGGTCCGCGGCCTTCGGATTCGCTGGGCGATGTTCATCGACATCCTCAAGGTCGGCGCCGTCTCCTGCTTCTCGCCGCTGCAGTCGGTGCTGACGATCAGCATCTTTACCTACATGCTGGCGGGCTTCGGCACCGAAATCCTCGCCGGCTTCGGCATCGGCGCGCGGCTCGAATTCATGCTGACCTCGATTGCGTTTGCGGTCGGCATGGCCTCGGTGCCGATGGTCGGCATGGCGATCGGCGCGCAGCGCGTGGCGCGGGCGCGGCGGATCGCATGGATCGCGGGCTGCGTCGCCTTCGTGTCGGTCGGCGCGTTCGCCACCGTGATCGCGATCTTTCCCGACCTCTGGGTCAACATCTTCACCGACGATCCGAGCGTGCGCGCCGCCAGCCGGCAATATCTGTCGATCGCTGC
>JAQSDT010000708.1 GCA_029946075.1 bacterium
ATGCTGGGTGTGTCGCACGGCTTCAAGCAGATACTGGCGATCGTCGCCGGTGGTGTCGCGGGCTTGATGTGTCTCGTGGGAATCTGCCTGCTCACACATCGGCGCCTGTTCGATCCGCGCATCCGGGCCAATTCGTCGTTTGGCGACACGACGATCCTGCTGCTGCTGTTCGCGCAGCTTCTGCTGGGGCTCGCAACCATTCCGGTGTCGATGGGCCATCTCGACGGTCATGAGATGGTGAAGTTCATGGACTGGGCGCAGGGCATCCTGACGCTGCAGCCCGGCGTGGCCGCCAACGTTCTGAACGTGCACCCGATCTTCAAGGCCCACCTCGTGCTCGGCATGACGTTGTTCCTCGTCTTCCCGTTCACGCGGCTGGTCCACATCTGGAGCGCGCCGGTCTGGTATCTCGGCCGCCGCGGATATCAGGTGGTCCGAAGCCGCGACGGTTCGCTGCGGCCGATTCAACCGGCGGAGTAGGTCATGGATTGCTCGCTGACGAACACGCTGCCGAAGCCCAGGACGATCTCGGTCAACGGCAAGATCATTCCGCGCGAGGTGATTGCCCGCGAGGTGCAGAACCATCCGGCGGAAAAGCCGATCCTGGCCTGGCAGGCGGCCGCCCGTGCCCTGGTCGTGCGCGAACTCCTGCTGCAGGAATCCGCCAGACTCGGGATCGAGGCGGAGCCGCTTCACGATGCCGAAGGGCGCTCCGAGACCGGCGAGGAAGCGGCGATGCGGGCGCTGATCGAGCGCGAGGTCGTGACCCCCGAGCCGGACGAGGCCGCTTGCCTGCGGTTCTACGAGCAGAACCGCCAGCGCTTCCGTTCGGGAGACCTGTATGAAGCCGCACATATCCTGATCGCCTCGCGGCCCGACGATGTTGCCGCGCGCGCCGAGGCCCGCCTGACGGCCGAGAACATTCTGGCGGCTGTCAGGTCCGACCCGGCGTTGTTCGCCGAGTTCGCCCGCAGCCATTCGGCCTGCAAGACGTCGGCGCCGGAGGGCGGCCGGCTCGGTCAGCTGACACGCGGCCAGACGGTCGCGGAGTTCGAGGCCGCGCTGGAGCGGATGCGTCCCGGCGAGTTCGCCATCGCTGAAACCCGCTACGGCTTCCACGTCATCCGGCTCGATCAGCATGCGCCAGGGCAGGTGCTGCCGTTCGAACTCGCCCGCGACCGTATCGCCGACTATCTCACGACCAGCGTCCAGCATCGTGCGTTGGCGCAGTATGTCTCGGTGCTGGCCGGCCGGGCCGATATTTCGGGTGTCACACTTGCGGCGGCGACGTCGCCGTTGTTGCAGTAGGAGCATTGGATGCAACTTGGCGACATCATCCGCAGCTTCAGCGAGGACGCAGCCGCGAGCGAAGCGCTGCTCGCCTGCAACGACATCGTGCTGTTCGCCCGTGTCGGCGAGGCCGCTACCCGTTATGAGGAGACCGTCGGCGAGTACGCCTCCGGCGCGGTCAGGCGCTTTGCCAATCTCGCCGGCAGCGAGGATTGGCTCGGCCTGATGAATGTCGTCGAGCGTACGGACGATCCCGGTACGGGTTGCCTCGTCTACATGGTCGACTGGTCGCTGAAGAAAGACGAGGCGCCGGAGCCTCCTGCCCACGCCGGCTGCACTTGCGGCGGCGGCGGAGGCTGCTCATGAGTGCCCATCCTTTGAACTCCGATGCGATCGGCTCCGGATTGTGATGCGCCATGATCGACGAGCTGTTCGACCGTAACGTCGCGTGGGCGACGGGCAAGACCCGCAGCGATCCCGATTACTTTCGCCGTCTCGCCGAGCAGCAGGCGCCGCGCTATCTTTGGCTCGGCTGTTCGGACAGCCGCGTTCCCGCCAACGACATCGTCGGCCTCGATCCGGGCGAAGTGTTCGTGCACCGCAATGTCGGTAATGTCGTTCATACCGGCGACATGAACTTGTTGTCGGTGCTGGAATTTGCGGTCGAAACGCTGCAGGTGAAGCACGTCATCGTGTGTGGCCATTATGGCTGCGGTGGTATCCGCAGGGCGTTCGAGCCGCCGGGTGGCGGCGGCCTGGTCGATCACTGGCTGGCGCCGGTGCGGGAGATGTGCCGGCGTTGCGCGCCCGATCTGGCGCGCCTTCCCAGCGATGCAGCCAGAATGGACCGCGCCTGCGAGCTGAATGTCGAGCTTCAGTTGCGGCGGATCGCCGCCACGCCGATTTTGCGTGGCGCCTGGCAGCGCCAGCAATCCATCACGGTCCACGGCTGGATCTATGGCCTGGGCGACGGGCTGTTGCGCGATCTCGGGCTGAAGCTGTCGTCGCTGGACGAGGCGGAAAGCCTCGATCGTGAAAACGATTACGCGGGCCTTTCCGAACCGATCACCATGGTCCGCCGCCATGCCGAGGAAGCATTCGCGGGCCTTTCGATGCTGGAACCGCAGATTCTGGAGGAGGGGTGAGATGCCGGACAATCTGCGGGCGCGAATTGGCGTGCTGACGATATCCGATCGCGCCAGCCGCGGCGAATATGAGGATATCAGTGGCAAGGCCATCAACGATTTTCTTGGCCGGGTGCTGCGCCCGAATTGGGTCGCGGTTGTCAGGATCGTCCCGGACGGCACCGAAAGCGTGGCGCAGGCCCTGATCGAGATGGCGGATGGCGAGGGGTGCGACCTGATCCTGACCACCGGCGGCACCGGGCCGGCACCGCGTGACCTGACGCCGGAAGCAACGCGGATGGTCATCACGCGCGAACTGGAAGGTTTTGGCGAATTGATGCGCCGGATCAGCCTCGAACAGGTGCCGACGGCCATTCTCTCCCGGCAGATCGCCGGAACGCGCGGCAAATGCCTTATCGTCAATCTGCCGGGACGACCCTCGGCCATCGATGTCTGCCTGAACGCGGTGTTTCCCGCAATTCCCTACTGCCTTGATCTGATCGGGGCGCGACGAATAGAGGTCAATCCAGATGTATGCGCAGCATTCCGTCCCGCCGCATAGTACAGCCGTGCGGCCGCAACAGGCGTTGGTGGCGATCGTCTACGCCAACGAAGCCTATCCGCAATCAACCTTCGAACGGATCGTTGCGGATTGCCGCCGCCGTGGGCTCAGGGTGGCCGGCGTGCTGCAACATCCGGTCTGTTCGGAGGTGGCCGGTCATTGCGATGTCGCGCTGGAGGAACTCACCACGGGCCTGCGGACGGATCTGTTCGAGGACCGCGGCCCCGGCGCCAGCGGGTGCCGGCTCGACGAGGCGGCGCTCGCAGAAGTGAACGGGCAGGTGGCGCGTTCGCTCGATGCCGATCCGGAAATCTTGATCCTCAACAAGTTCGGCAAGGTAGAGGCCGAAGGCCGCGGCCTGCTCGATCTGGTGGCAATGGCGGTCGAGCGCGGCATTCCCGTCGTGATTGGGGTCCCGATCCGAAACCTCGAACCTTGGCGCCAATTTGCCGGCGACATGTCTGTCGAATGCACCAGCGATCCGTCGGAGATGATGGACTGGCTCAACCGAACCTTTCCTGTTGCGATAGCGCAAAGTCCGGAGCCGGCGTCCTGCTAGACGGGAGCAGAGCTTTTGAGAGATATGGCGGAGGCAAAATGCCGGCGTTGCTGCAAACACCAACCGATGCGTGCCTTTGCCCTGCAGCGGATGATCTGGTTTCCGTGGAGCAGGCGCTCGCCACGGCACGTGCTGAGGCGCGCCCAATCGCCGAGACCGAACTGGTCGATCTGTCAGTTGTGACCGGCCGTATCCTTGCCCAGGCGATCAAGGCGGATGCCCCGCTGCCGCGCTTCGATTACAGCGCGATGGATGGATATGCCGTCGACACGTCGGGCCTGTCCACGCAACTTCCGGTCCGGCTGAAGGTAATCGGCAGCATCGCCGCCAGCCGCACGGTTGGAAATCCTGAGCTGCGGACCGGCTGCGCTTATCGCATTCTGACGGGGGCGCCGATCCCGGCGGGCGCCGACGCCGTCGTCGCTCAGGAAGATGTCCGGTGCGAAGGCAACCGCATCTTGCTCTCCCGCGCGCCGCAACAGGGCGACAACATCAGAAGGCGGGGCGAGGATGTCAGGCAGGGCGACAACCTGATCGAGGCCGGCACGGCGATGGGACCGCTGCAGGCGGGCGTCGCCGCGGCCTCCGGCTATCCCGGCGTTCGTGTCTATCGCCGGCTTCGCGTAGCGATGTTCACGACCGGCTCCGAGCTTCGCCAGCCCGGCGAAAACATCCAGCCTGGCGAGATCTACGACGCCAACCGCTTCATCCTGCGCAGTCTGCTCGCCAAGCCGTGGATCGAGATCGTCGATCTCGGAAGCTGCATCGACAAGCCGTCCAGGTTGCGGACCGTTTTCCAGACTGCCGCGTCACGCGCCGACGTCATCGTCAGCGCCGGCGGCATATCGGTCGGTGACGAGGACCACGTAGTTGATGCGTTCGAGCGTTGCGGCGGCAGAGTATGGGTTCGCAAGGTTGCCATGAAACCGGGCAAACCGCTCGTTCTCGGCAAGGTGGCCGACGCCACCTACGTCGGACTTCCCGGAAATCCGGGAGCGCTGTTCACGACATTCAAGGTCATCGTCGATGAGATTCTGGCGGCTCGGGCCGGGATCAGATCTGCGGGCGATAGCGAGCGTGCGGCGATCGCAAATTTCGACTGGAAGGGACGGTCGGGCCGCACGACCTACTTGCCCGCCATTCTTGCGGGTGACGCGCAGGGCATGCCGTTGATCGCACTGTTGCCCGACGCCAATTCCGGCAAGCTGCATCAGCTAAGCCTCGCCAACGGATTCGTGGTTATCGCGCCGGAAATGAAATCCATCGAACGCGGCGCACAGATACGCTGGCGGCCATTTGTGAGATAGCAGTTGTGGCCACAACTGCGCCGCACGCCAATTATGGCCGACGCTATCCACCGAAATTGCCAAGCGACGTCAGATGACCGGCGTCGAACAAGATGACGCCATAGCGACGCAACTATTCCGGACTTCGGCAAGTTGCACGACGCTTCGAAGTCGTTTGCATAGATCATGCGAACGAGGGCCGCCTACGGACGAGCGCGTGCTCGCATCGCGTTAGAAGATTCCGCTTCCGCAGGCTCCGCGTTCCGCACCTAGCGGCAATTAGATTTATCGCGGCACACCAAATCGCATTCCAAGAGTTGCGGTGGTAAGACCCGTGGCACACTTTTGGCACACCGAAAACGGTCTGGAATCCGAACCAGCAACTATCTCTTTGAATCTGCAGCGGAAAAATTCAGCCGGTTTTCGTTGCATCGGACCGACAGGGCAGCTAAGTCTCTGATATGAAATACAAATTTTCCGTCGCCCCGATGATGGACTGGACCGACCAAGCGGAAAAGGCAAAGTATCGTCAGCACTTAAGTATGGTCGAGATCAGGCATGCTGTACCAAATGCTGTACCGACGCAGCTGATCAGTGCAACGAGCGAATGATTTCGCATTCCTACCTTCGTTCGGCGGTCGCAGCGTAGTTCCGCGTACTACGCCAATGCACTCGATTACACGAACGAAAGCAGTAGTTTTACAGCGGTCGCTTCAGCGCATCCCGGCGATCTTGTGGGATGGCATCTGCTCAATCAATTAGGTCGCGGATGGGTCCGGCGGCAGTATGACGCCGCGGGGAAGGTTAGACATGGCGATGGAAGAAATACCGAAAGACCGATCGTGGCTCGGACCGTGGTCAGGGCTGATTCATTGCAGGAAATGTCACGGCCTGATGAGCGAAAGCCGATGCCCTTGTTGCGGTCACGCCCTTGAGCCCGATCATTGGAGGACAGTGTCGGTCGATGGCCAGGAACAAAAAGTACCGGCCTATATCAACCCTGGCGCGCTAAGTTGGACAGCCCACAGCCTGCTTGGACTCATGAAGCGCGAATGGGAACGGCCGCTACTGCCCGAAGAGCCTTCGATGGCGCCGCTCGCCAAGGAGTGCTCGCAACGGGTGTTGGTCGTGATCCTGTTTTGGACGCTGTTCGAACATCTGATGGACCAGTTTTTTCAAACTGCGCTCAATCGGCTGCCGCGTGGCGTCGGCGTTGATTTGCTGCGGCGTCATCAAAGCATCGGCAGCCGGATGGACCGGCTCTATACAATGTTGTTCGAAGCCAGGATCAAGGCCGATCTGGACACGCTCGGGCACAGCGCGGTCTATGATCACTTGCAGAAGATACAGAGCCGCCGAAACGAATTTATTCACGGCAACGCTGAAGCAATTGACGACGACCTCGTGCGTGAAACGGTCGAGGGTCTACCCGACGTGCAAGCGGCGTGGGTCGCACTGTATAACTTGCGCTGCACCGGCGACCCGTCCGCGCCCCGCGTGTACGAGGACGAGCGGCACAGAGAATTCGTCCGTCAAAACGAGAGACCATCGCCACCGTAGGGTTTTCCCGTGCCGGGGCACCAGTCGACGCCGCCGTTCCGTATCCAAAAATGACTGTAACAGCCGGCACGTTGCCATACCGAGGGCGCGACGGTCGGTCGTCCGAACCAATCGGTGGAGACGCGCCAAGAAGGACGCCGGTTTGTGGCCAGCGACAGGGAAATTTTCTCGCCGCAACCGCATGGGCAACGGAAGCAGGCCCATTTCAGAAAATCTCCCGAGCGCACGACGACAAAATCGGATTCCGAAATCTCTGTTTTGGCGGGATTGGTTTCTGAAGTGCGCGCAAGAAAACGCGGCTTGGCGATTAAGCCGAGCGCCGCGAGAAGCCATACGAGCCACACCTTTAATGCTGGGAGTATTGCTGTGAGGGCAGGGGCCATGGCGGCTAGCCTACGATGTCGAGGAATGGATCGATATCGCCGAGACCCCACGCGTCGCGTGAACCGCAGACCGGGCAGCTATGACGCGGCTTTGCGGTGGTGGCGCGATCCTCGGAGAACAAGAACCGGCGGCGGATTTCGAAGCCCATATTGCGCTTGCGGAAGCCGACAATGCGGTTGAGAAGTTCATTCACGGCCATGCAAGCGACCTCGGTGGTGAAGGTCACGACGGCGGGGTTGGGATTTCCCTCGCCGCGGACGTAGGCCTCGCGCTTGCGCCGCTCGTACTCGGCCGGCTGCTGGCGGCGCAGGTCCTCCTCGCGCGCGATCTCGATATCGACGGCGCCGCGGCAGAGCAGGCACGCTTCAGGCGGCATCACCGTCGTCACCCGAGCCGAGATGTCCGCCATGCCGATGGCGGGCGGGGTGGCGACAGCCATGGCCAGGCCCATATCGAACACCGGGACGAGGTAGTAATAGGCCAGTCGGTTGAGAAAGACGCGCCCGGCATGGTCGTCAGTACAGCAGAAGATCACGTCACATGCTTTGAGCGCGTCGCGGACCTCCGGCGCGCTGACCCAGCCGCGCAGCGGCAGGACGCGTGCGCCGAGCGCCATGCGGGCGATCTCGCGGGCGACGACCTCGGCCTTCGGGCGCATCGCATCGGCATCGGCCTGCGTCGCGCCGTGCAGGCGATTGAGATTGGTGGTTTCAACGATGTCGTCGTCGACGATCAGGATCTGACCGGCCCCGGCGCGCGCCAGCAACGGCGCGGTCGCGCTGCCGGTGCCGCCCGCGCCGATGACCCCGACGCGCAAGTTCTTCAACTGGTGAATCAAGGCGGGGCCGAAGGCGAGAACCTGGCGTGCGAAGGCGGCAGACGCGGGGGCGGCACCGCGATGATGAAACAGGATGCGCTCGCCGATGAACATCACCGAGCGGACCATCGTCTGGTGCTGGGGATACTGCCACACCCGCGCGAGCACCGTGCCGTCGCCGGTGAAAAGGACGCTCACCAGCTTGGCCGTGATGCCATTGCGATTGCATGCCGTGCGTAGCAATTCGGTCTCGTTGGCATCATCCTGTCCGGAAAAAGCGTCCGGCCCGTTAGGATGGCTGTGGGCGATGCCGATGATCAATTCCTCGCGCTGCGCGCGCTGCAAAAGGGCAACGTAGCTGGCGGTGTCCCAAGTGACGTGCATACCGCTTGCCGAGACCGGCGCGATCGGGATGATCTCGCGGACCAGCAGCTTGGTGTGGCGCCGGCGGTCCCACGGGTCGGCGGCAATGTGGGCTTCGCGGAACAAGACATAGGCGGCGCCTTCGACGCCGGAGTTCTCGAACACGGCGGCGCGCAGTGCCGCCTCGTGCTCTTCAAGACCGGTGATGCTGAACGTGCTCATGCGGCAGCCTCCAACGCGGCATCGAGCCGCCGCAACATCGTCCAGATTCCATCAACGCCGGGACGCCACTGCTCCTGGTGGCGCGACCACCGCTGCCAGCGCTGACCGCTGAAGTCGAACGGCTGATCGGCGCAGTTCGGATAACGGTCGCCCTTCATCAGCTTGAGCCACGGCAGCGCGTAAAACATGTCCGGGCGGACATCCGGGTAGCCGCTCGGCAGGACGATCAGAAAATCCGCCTTGTCGACGTTGAAGCGGCCCGAGGTGACGGGATAGGCCCGCAGAATGACCGCCTTCTGCGGGCCATCGACTTCCTCGAGCGCAACCTCGCGCTCGGTGAGATACTTGCGGCAGCGCGAGGGCAGGACGCTCACAGCAGGCCCTCCGTGGTGTGTTTCATCACCGTGTAGAAGCGCTCAACGCCCTCCGGCTCGAGATGCGCCGGATGGCCGGTGATGATTTCCTCGTCGGGTTTTTTCTGGAATTCCTGCCAGACCGAGAACTTGGCTGGGTCCTGCTGGGCGATCGCCAAGAGTGCCTCGCGCGTGATCGTCTTGTCGGGCCACGAGTGCCGCTTTCCGTCGATCTCAAATTTGAAGAGCTCGCTGCTGTGGGAGACGATGAAACGCTCGGCCCCCGGCGTGCGGAGATCCGTGGTTTCATCCAGTTCCAGTTCTTCGAGATCGCCGTCCTTCAGCCATTCAAGAACGATGAACTCGTCGGCCGGACGGCTTCCCGTGACTTCGATGATCTGGCGCCCGGTGGGAACCGGATCGGCGACCCGGAAATCGTGGAACTGGAGATCGGTCCCGGCCACGAGGATGCGGAACGCGCCCGATTCTGGGGTAACGGATTGATTCTGCTGCATTTCGGTAACTCCTGTTCAATTTGCTGGGATGACTTTACACTATTGTGATTTCACTTGTCAATAATCTCAATTTGCTTTACAAATCTCAGGTAATGCATGACACGGAGGAATTGCGTGCCGATTGAACCAAAAGACCTGATTGAACTGATCGATGCGGCACTAGCAGCGGACTACACACGGGTGCGTCGGATGGCATCTGGCGCGGCGCGGGCGCTGGAGAAGGACGGGGCTGTCGATGCCGCCACGGAACTTCGCGCGCTCATCAAGAAGCGCGGCGTACCGCTGCGCGCGTCCGGGTACATGGAATCGTTGCCCGTGGACGCGAAGTCTCGCCTTCCGCTGGTCGAGGAACAGCCATGGCCGGGAAACCCGCTGTTCCTAAACGAAGAAGCAACGCGCACCTTTCAGGATTTCCTCGGCGATGTAGAGAACATCGACAAGCTCAGCAGCAAGGGTCTCGCGTCGCGCCTTGCGCTCATGCTCTCGGGCCCCCCCGGCACCGGCAAGACCTTGCTCGCCGGGCATATCGCCGCGCGCCTAAACCGGCCCTTCTACGTCGTGCGCCTTGATTCTGTCATTTCATCGCTGCTCGGCGACACCGCGAAGAACATCCGTACCGTGTTCGACTATGTTCCCTCAAGAAATGCCGTGCTCTTTCTGGATGAGATGGACGCGGTCGCGAAGCTACGCGATGATCGGCACGAGCTTGGTGAGCTCAAACGCGTCGTCAACACCGTGATCCAGGGCTTGGATTCGCTTGACGAGCATGCCGTGGTTATCGGCGCGACGAACCATCCACAACTACTCGACTCCGCCATCTGGCGGCGCTTTCCCTACAAGATCGAGTTGAAAACTCCCGAGACGGAAGTGCGCGTCGATATGTGGCGCTACTTTTTATTCGAGGACAAGGATGCCGAGGCGCGGGCCGAAGACCTGGCCGTCATCTCGGACGGCCTGTCGGGGGCCGATATCGAGACCGTGGCACTCACCGCGCGCCGCCATGCCCTGCTGGACAGCCGCGAGCTCGACCTTGGCACGGTCGCGCTCGCGATCATGAACACGCGCGCGGGTCGCACATCCATGCCACAAAAAGAGCCTCTGGAGCCCGATCAGAAGCGTCAGCTGGCAATCGCGCTCAAAGAGAAGGGCGAATTGACGGTCACCAACATCGCGCGGTTGCTCAATGTCACGCGCCAATCCGTCTACCTCTACCTGAAACCGGAGGGCGATACGTCCCATGGCTGATGACCGACCGCTGCTGAATCCCGTCCTTCGCCTGAAGATGGATGGCAGGCCCGAGCCCCAGACCGGCGGCGGCAAAGGGCGTGCGAGCGTCGTGGTAGAGCGCCTCGCGGAGCAGCAACGCGTTTTATCCGCGGCGGCGCGTAATCTGTACCGCGACCGGGAGCGACTGCCGACCTATGGCGGACGCACCCATTTGCTCGTGCGTATGTTTGCGGAAGATTCGCTGGCCCCCTCGCACACGCCGGACGATTTGTTCTCGAACGTGACCGGCTGCCAGCTGGTCGCACCGTATCGGCACGGCTATGTAGTGGAAGCGGAAATCGCGGTGCTGCCTCGCCTGACGGCCGCGATTGAGAATCCGGTCAGCTTCGCGGTGCAATCGGACATCTCGCGCGTGTCGACGGTCGCGGCGTTTTCCACCGCCGACCGGCTGCGCCATCACTCCGCCGAGCAACTCTGGAACGCCGCCCCTGCCGACGATGATGGCCGGCTGTTCGTGGTGTGGCTTGCGCCGTTTCATAACCGCGAAGCACAGGAGGATGTCTTGCGGGAGGTTGAAGCATTATCCAATCGCGTCATCCTGCCGACCTTCACCGTGATCCAACTTGCGAGCCGCGGCGCCCCGGCGCCACCGGCCGGTCCGCTTACCGCGCAGCGGCAATCCAGCATCGCCCGCGCCATGCGCATGTATCGCAACACGGGGGTCGGGCGAGCCGCGGTGCGTGTTCCGACGCTGGAGGCTCTGAACCAGCTCATCGCATCAGGCGTCTCGCATCGTATCGATCCGGTGCGGCCGATCCGGGTCGCGGCGCCCGGCGAAGGAACCGAGCCGCCGCCGCCGGCAGCGCCGGCGGATGCGCCGATCGTGGGCGTGGTAGACGGCGGGCTTCATGCAACCAGCTATTCCGCGTCGGAAGCATGGCGTGCGCCGCCGCTGGTTTCAAATGCTCAGGCGGACAGGCGACACGGCAATGCCATAACGTCACTCGTGGTGCAGGGGCACGCGTGGAATACGAATCGGCTGCTTCCGGCGCTCACCTGCAGGATCGGCACGGTTCAGGCCGTGCCGCATGCGACCGCCAACAGGCGTTTCGATGAACGCGAACTGATCGATTACCTTGCCGCCGTTGTGCGCGCCCATCCCGAAACGCATGTCTGGAATATCTCCGCCAATCAGGAAGGTCCGCAATTCGATCCGGATGAGATCAGCGTTCTCGGCCATGAAATCACCGAGCTCGCTCGCGCCGCGAACATCCTTCCGGTGGTTTCGGTCGGCAACGTGCGCAACGGGACGCGCGCGCGGCTCAACCCGCCGGGCGATAGCGAGGCAGCCATCACGGTCGGGGGCCGTCAGGCCGATGCGAGGGGCCGCCCGGCAGGCGCCTGTCCGAGATGCTTGGGCGGGCCCGGCCCGGACGGCATGCTGAAACCCGATGTGGCGTGGTTTTCCGAGCTTCGCATGATCGGGGGCGCCGTCGGCGCGGCGAGCAGTTATCCGACCGCACTGGTCTCGTCGCTTGCCGCGCATACGTTCGCCAACCTTCGCGAGCCGACGCCCGACCTCGTCAAAGCACTGATGATCAACGCGGGCGAACGCAACGAGCACGATGCCGAGCTCGGCTGGGGAACGCCCTTTCACGGCACGCTGCCGTGGAGCTGCGAGCCCGGAAGCGTCACGCTGGCGTGGCGGGCAAAGCTTCAACCGGGTGCCAATTATTATTGGAGCGGCATTCCGATTCCGCCGGAGTTGATCCGCAACGGCAAGCTCTATGGGCGAGCAAGCCTTACCGCGATCCTGCGCCCGCTGGTTTCACCGTTCGCCGGCGCGAATTACTTCGCCTCGCGCTTGCAGACCTCGCTTCGCTACCCGACCGGGGCCGACGACTGGGAGCCGCTCGTTGGCAAGATGCTGGAATCGACGCTCAGGGAGCAGGATGCGCGCGATGAACTTAAGAAATGGCAGCCAGTGCGACGGCACACTCGCGATTTCACGCATCGTGACGGCATCGCGTTCAATGGCACGCATTTACAGCTCTACGCGCGCGTCTTCACGCGCGATCTGTACCAATTCGGCTGGAATCATCATAGCCAGGCGGGCGAGCAGGACGTCGCGTTTGTCCTCACGCTCTGGAGCGGCGACGGCGCACCCTCGATCTATAACTCGACCGTCAATGCGCTCGGCAACTTCGTCGAAAGCGCGGTGGTGAATCAGGATATTGAAGTAGGGAACGGTTAGGTTTCCTTGGCAGCGATGAACAACAGGCAAATCAAAGAAGATCTTGCGGGACGGGAAATGACTGGCACTGGGGACGCCAGCCACATGAACGAGACGATTCTTGAGATGTGCCTCGCGCAATTTCTCTTGGCGACCTTTCCAGATCCAGCGCTTGCCATTGAGCATCAGCCGACATTCACGATGCGCTTGGGGGCATACTGATCACGTCATTGGCAGCAAACAGACTTGGGCGGGTGGACGAGCGGATATTCTCATCAGATCTGGAAACCGGCCCGTGGCGGTCATCGAACTTAAAGCGTCCCACGAAGGCATTGATGAAGACGCCGGGCGCCAAACACTCTCCTATGCTCGTCCAGTCGAGCCGATGGCTCTGCAGGCGATCGTCACCAACGACAAGCAGACCCTAGTCTTACGCAGCCTTGATGGCGCCGAGATCGCAAGCCAGATCTTCGATGAGGCGGCGATCGCTATGCGTTTCGCGGATGCTGGTGTTGTAGCAGGCGCGAGTTATGACGATGCCGTGAGAGATTTGCTCGCGCGCGACGATGCCATTTTTGCGGCCCTTCTTCGTTTTTAAGCAACCCGCGGCTCCGCAACAATGCGCCTGAGTTCATCGAGCAGATGGTAAGCCATACCGCTGGCGAGCCGCTGATTCCTGCATTGGCACTACGACTTTGGACAGCGTTCGGAGTGCTCGGGGACTTTGACAGATGAGGTTATCTAGTTCTATGCGATTGCGGTGAGAAGCATCACCGGTTGCGAATACGTCATAGGGTTTATGCCTTGCCCTTTTGACCGGCGTTTATCATTCTCTCCGCTTCGCCGATGCTGCTGATGACGTCGTCGAACTTCGGCGTTGCTCCGAAGATCATTCCCGCCATCTTTTCGTAATCCTCCCTGAGCGCGGTCAGCATTCCGGCATGAGGTGCGAGACCGAAGGTGCCGGGTTTTGCGATGTCGAGATCGAGTGGCTTGCGGTTAAAGAAGAGGCGAGCATGGGCGACGCAGTCCTCCGCCAAAGCCAGATCGGTTATCGCGGTTTTTCCGCATTCCGATTGAAGCAGACGGTAAACGTCGTAGTAGTGACGCGAGAGCCGCTGTCCGTCCTTGTAGAGTTCGCCGCGGTTTTCGAACCAGTGTCGTTGACCGTGGAGTATGATGATCTTGTCCCAAAAGGTGCGCTCCGGCTTGATTGTCACGACATTTGGAACCGCAAGGTCAAATTCCTCCGCATCGTCAGCAACGTAGGGCGTCACGCTTTTGGTCACGTGAGGGTCGAGTGCGGATTTCGCTCCTGACTCAATTTTTACAACCCGCCTTATGTATGGTTCTGCACTCGCGTCGAATACGCTGGGATAATGGAAGAGCAGGGACTGCCCGTCGGGATCGTCGTCGTCGATCTCGATGTTGAACTGCATCCCTTTCAACTCCGACGACGCCACCTTCGTGACTTGGTCCTGAAAGTCGCCTTTGATGAACGCCTGGCACATCGCCTTGATCTCATCGAGTTTGCGACCGCGTTGTTTGGCGCTCAACTCCTTGAGTTCCTGGTCGGACGGGAAAGTGTCTGCGAGGTCTGCCCGGAAGACGGTGACGTCGATGTCTTCCGAAAAGCGCTGGATCAGATCGAACGCCTTCGAGAGCGATGTTCCTCCTTTGAAGAGGAGCCGGGGCTTCAGTTGCGCCTTGTTGTAAAGCGCATCAAGTGTCCAGCAGACCCAGAAATCCTTTTCGATATTCTCGGGCGCGCATCCCAGGCGTTGCGCGGTTTGCTGGAAAAGGCCGCGACGGTCCTCCGGCTGCGCCTGTATGATTTGCGCCATGTCGTTCATCGAGATCGTCCTCAGGGTATTGGATTGCCGCGGGATCCGGGATCGTGATCTGGAATGTCGGAAGTCGTGCGTAGCAGATCTTTGACGGTCGGAACCAGCCAGGTCGGCAGATCGCCCAGGTTCGTGGCCAGATCGTCGCGAATGCGTCGGCCGTAATCGGGGTCGTTCAGGATTTTCACGAGCCGACGTTTGCTCTGATCCTGATCGGAGGGAAGCACATCGCGCAACCAGATCAATGCTTGCACGACTTGCGCAGCGGGGCGGCCGGCCCACACCAGGCGGCTCGGCGCGACCGTTCGGAAATTGATCGTGAGATGGCCGAGTTTGATCGGTTTCAGGCGGGCGTCGGTCCACACTGTTACCTTGGCCGGGACGGCATTGGTCAATCCGAGATTATTTGCAGCCGTGATTCCATCGACGAGAACTTTGCTGCCGTCGCGCCTGGCGACGGCGTCTATCACCGATTTGTGGTCCGGGGGCGAAGGCTTTTTCGTGAGCTGATTGGCGTGGGGAATGTCGTAGAGGCCCTGGTCTATCCGTCGAATCCGGTTGTTGCCATTCAGCCTGTGAAGGGCGACATCGATGGCGGACCTTGCGCCGATATCAACGAAATCGCGGGCGGTCCAAACCTTGTTGGGCGGTCCGTCCGACATTCGGCGGTAGATCTGATCTGCGGCGCTTTGCATGGATAGGGCCCGATTTTTGTAAGAAATATACATCAAATTTCTTACTAAAAAACCCTCTTGTAAGTAATTTGCTACAAATATCTTACAAGCCTCCGAGCCTAGCCCATGAATTCGATATAAGTATATACAAGAACATAAAGAGAACTGGCGGGGGCCGAATCCCCGGCGCGTCGTGCCTGGGTCACAACAGCGGAGCCGGGGCAATATCCTCACTGAGCACGGAAATTCGCGAGAATATGGCGATCTCCTCACTCAAAAGACTGGCGTTGCTCGGCCCCTTCAGGTGGTGAGAGCGATCATTTCCTTTCGCGCCGCCTCCACACGTGCGTCGAGATATTTCGCCAGATCGCTGAGATGGACGCCTTTCGCGCATTTCTGACTTGCTTCAATCCGGACGAGCGGAATAACAATTTCGCCGGCCGTTATCTTCTGCACCAGCTTGGTTGCGTTGAGATGAAAAAAATAGTCTCTGCACACATCTTCAATCGGGATGACGGCCTTCCCACCATACTGCGCCATCAGAAGGAATGCGGTATTCATTGCAACATCCAAGCATTCACGCTGAGACCGCAGAGCCTGGGTTGATATCTGATAGCCATCGTCTGATGTAATTGACGGCGGCCGAATATCATCCAAACTCATGGTGTCAGATCGAGCCCCTTCAGCATCAAAGCTGACACGATCCGGTCTGTGGAGAGCTATTGGATGCTAATGTGGCATTCGGCGTGGGCAGCGTACGAATAGGAGGGCTCCTGCTTGTGGTCGCCGGTAACTGGACCAAGGGAGGGCAATCGAAACTACCATTCTCCGCCTTCAGCTTGAGCGTGCCGATATGCCGATTAGGGACACAAAAGTCGTGAGCCCCGATGGTCGGTAGCTTGGGCTCGCGCCTACCTTCGGCATCGTTCGTTCAAGGCCTCCGCCGGAACTAAGTCTACCGGCGCCTCCCTGCGGGACCGGGCTCTCGTGAACCGAGCCGCTGACGCGTCTCGGCCTTTCGGCTTCGATCCCTTGCGCAGATCATGTGTCGCTCGCCGGAGGCTCTCGCGTTAGGGGCCGCCGTCATTTCATGCCGGCGCCGCTATCACTGTCCCGAACGCGGGTGCCTTGTTAACCGGTCTCGCGACTGCACTCGGTCGCGGGTCCCGCCGTCATTTCATGCCGGCGTCGCTATCACTGCCCCGCGCCGGGTGCCTTTACCTTTACCTCCGCTTCGCTCCGTGCCCTTCGGGCTTCCAACCCTGACGCAAAGACAGCCGTGCGGACGCGCATTCCGTTTTCCTGAAGTGCGTGTCGCGTCACCGCCGCTGAGAGTGAGAGTGCGGACCGGGTCTGCCGCGACGGGTTGAAGGTCGGAGGAGAGGCTTCCGGCGGCCCGTCGCGGAGAACCGCGATGTCTGGACATACCGCCCGAGTTCGCGCCGGCAACGACCGCGCGAGCCTTTACACCG
>JAQSDT010000709.1 GCA_029946075.1 bacterium
CCGGCAAAACGCAGCCGCGGTTGCGCGCGCAGGCGCAACTGGCCGTCGAGCAGCTTTGGCGAGTTGAGGAAGGTGTTGCGATGCAGGCCGCCGAGCCGGGCGAATTCGGCATTCTCGAGGCCCGGAATGGTCCGGAACACGCGCTGCTGCGCGCCGTAGTTCAGCTTGGTCTGGAAGCCGACCATGTTGTAGAGCGTGCCGAGCTTGTTGTCCTGGCGCAGCTGCACGATCGCGTAGGCCTTGACGGAAGGGTTGTGCGGGTTGGTGAGCCCGACGGGCTTCATCGGCCCGTGCCGCAGCGTCTCAAGTCCACGTTCGGCCATCACCTCGACCGGCAGGCAGCCGTCGAAATAGGGCGTGTTGGTCTCCCAGTCCTTGAAGTCGACCTTCTCGCCGTCGAGCAGCGCGGCCACGAAGGCGTCGTACTGCTCCTTGTTCATCGGGCAGTTGAGGTAGTCGGCGCCGGTGCCGCCGGGCCCGACCTTGTCGTAGCGCGACTGAAACCACGCCACCGACATGTCGATGGAGTCCTTGTGCACGATCGGCGCGATCGCGTCGAAGAATGCCAGGGCGTTCTCGTCCGTGAGGTCGCGAATGGCCTCGGCCAGCGGCGTCGAGGTGAGGGGGCCGGTGGCGACGATGACGTTGCCCCAGTCGGCGGGCGGCAGGCCGGCGATCTCGGTACGGTCGATCTCGATCAGCGGATGGTCGTGCAGCGCCCGGGTGACGGCTTGCGAGAACCCGTCCCGGTCGACCGCCAGCGCGCCGCCGGCGGGCACCTGGTTGGCGTCGGCGGATCGCATGATCAGCGATCCCAGCCGCCGCATCTCGGCGTGCAGCAGGCCTACGGCGTTGTTGGCGGCATCGTCCGAGCGAAACGAGTTGGAGCAGACCAGCTCGGCCAGCCCCTCGGTGCGGTGCGCCTCGGTCATCCGGACCGGGCGCATCTCGTGCAGGACCACGCGAATGCCGGCATTGGCGATCTGCCAGGCAGCTTCCGAGCCGGCGAGGCCGCCGCCAACCACGTGGACGGTGTCAGTTTGGGAGGATGAGGAAATCATGGGCGCAGGGTTAGCGCGTTTTGGGACCCGGCGCAGCAGCAGAAACGACAACGCCCGCAGCGAGGCGGGCGTTATCCGTTCGTCAGGCGACTGAACAGGGATCAGCCGTTGTAGGATCCGGCTGCAACGCGCGGGATGTCCGAGCGATCAAGGCCGATATCGGCCAGTTCGCGGTCGCTGAGCTGGGACAGTTCGCCGACATTGCGCTGATAGTCCCGGAACGCCTGGATCATGCGGATGAGCGAGAGTAACATGGTAGTCTCCTTGCAGTTTACGATTCAGCCTTTGGAGGAAAGCCTCATCGTTGAAATGAATATAGCTTAGATTTCGCAGTGCAGAAGTTCCGATGTTGCGGTGCAGCTAGACCGAGAACGCATGGCCTAGGTAAGGTCCGCTTAACCTTTGGGCGCGGGTGCCCGTTCCGATGGCGGGAAGCGATCGGTGAGACTAAAATGAGGCATTGGATACCAAAATCCAGCGATATTGCCGCAATTGTGACATGGGGGCGTCATCTGAGCCCACGGTATGCTTCAAGGCCTTGGCAAGCCGACCGTTCGTTCAAGAGATCGATTATGCCCCGGCAGCCCTGATTCCCGGAATTTCTCATGCGCGAATCGCATGTGCCATGCGATATAAAAATGAATATATATTCATATATTGAAATGCTCCAATCTGGAGTGGCCCCAACCTCTCCAAGGCCGAAGCGATGATCGAGATCGTGGCCGCTGGCGCAGGACGAGATGCTCGCGGGCAAGGTCGGTGCGTGCGGCATGCATCTGAACAAAGCGATGCACGCGGCTCCCGCGAAATAGCGAAACAGATTGACTTGCGGCGGGCCGGTCAGCGTTGGCCGGTCCTCTGCATTCGCCGCCCTTAGCGCCTTCTACGGTGCGCGCGACAGCTGCGTCGCGAGGTAGGCGATGGTCCTGGCGTAGACCTCGCTCTTGTTCCATTCCTTGATGACAGCGAAATTGGGGCTGCCGGGCTCCCATTCCTTGCCGCGCTTCCAGCCATATCCGGCCAGAAAGTTCGCGGTGGAAGCAAGAACATCGGGCGCGCTGCGCAGGAGATCACGCCGTCCGTTGCCGTCGAAGTCGACCGCAAACTTGACATAGGACGATGGCATGAACTGGGTCTGGCCGAGTTCGCCGGCCCAGGCGCCGCGCATGTCGGCGGGCGCAATATCACCACGCTCGACGATGCGAAGCGCGTCCATCAATTCGGCCTTGAACATGTCCGAGCGGCGGCAATCATAGGCGAGCGTCGCCAGCGAACGAATGGTCGGGAATTTTCCGATGTTGACGCCGTAGTCGGTTTCCAGACCCCAGATCGCCACCAGCACTTCCGGAGGCACGCCATAGGCCTGTTCGATACGCCCGAGCACGGAACCATATTGTTTGAGCATGTTCGAGCCGCGGGTCAGCCGGGGCGGGACCATGCGGCCGGAAAATTCCTCAAACGTCTGGGTGAAGACTTTCTGCGACTGGTCACGGATCAGCACGGCCTTGTCCTGTGTAACCCCGGCGAGACTCGTCTGCAGCGTCGCTGCCGAAATTCCCTTGGAGGCCGCATCCTTCTTGAAGTCCTCGAGCCAGGATTCGAACGTACCGGAGCCGCAGGGCGCGGCCAGTGCGGCTGCCGAAAAAATCAGCAGCGCGCCAAGATGCAGCGTACCGACGCTCAACGCGCGAATGAAAAGACGAGGTGGCATCCGTTCGCTCCGGGATCGGTTTCATCATCAACATGAGTGTCGATGACGGAGCGAATGTTCGGAGCAACATCGGCCAAAACATGGCCTTGTCACTCGTGTCGCCTGGTTCGACGTCCGGAATGCTCACTTCATCGTTAGCGGCCGGTGAAAGGCCGCCGGCTCGATCAATACCGGCGGCCGTTCATTCAGGTTCCGCGCTGTCTACGCATCATCCCTGCGCCGCCAGGGGAAAAGGTTGGCAGGGAAATCGGCGGCGGGTTTGTGCACCCGATGGGCCCGCGGCGGCAGCGGCTGCGGGTTGAGTTCCGGCTCGATCGTTTCCCGGTAGAGATGCCAGGTGGCGTGCCCCAGCAGCGGGATGACGATAGCAAGGCCGAGGAAGGCCGGCAGCGAACCGGCGACCAGCAGCACGGCAACGATCAGGCCCCAGGTCGCCATCGGCACGGGATTGCGCGCCACGGCGCGCAGCGAGGCGACCATCGCTTCACCGGCGCTGGCGTGACGGTCGAGCATCAGCGGGAACGACACCACGCTGACGCAGAGGGCGACGAGCGCGAAGATGAAGCCAACGCCGCAGCCGACCACGATCAGCCACCAGCCTTGCGGCGTCGTCAGCACGCGCGTGGCAAAATCGGTAACGCCCGTTGCGCCTTCATAGCCGAACGCCGTGATATAGATCGCCTGTGCAGTCGCGACCCAGGTTACGAACAGCGCCAGCAACAGCGCGCCGAGCCCGAGCATCGCACCGAAGGACGGCGAACGCAGCACCTCGAGCGCATCCGATGCGGTCGCTTCCTCGCCGCGTTCGCGGCGGCGGCTCATCTCGTAGAGGCCGAGGGCTGCGAACGGGCCGAGCAGGGCAAAGCCCGCGGCCAGCGGAAACAGCAGCGGCAATACCGAGTACCCGTGCACCGCGCGCGCCAGCACCAGTCCGAGCACGGGATAGATGATGCAAAGGATGATGGCGTGGCTGGGGACGGCCTTGAAGTCCTCCCAGCCGAGCTGCAGCGCCCGGTGCAGATCGGAGAAACCGATGGTTCGGATAACCGGCGCAGATGCGGCACTGCCGCTTTGCGTTAAAGATGTGACATTGCCTTGAGATGTAACGCCTTGAGGCGTGACATTGCCGTGATAGGTGGCCATGGTCGCTGTCTCCCTTCGGCGGCCGCATTCTTACGCCGACCAAACGACGCAAACCGGCCGTTTCAAAACAACGATCGCATTCAGGCCAGACGCGCAGACAGACGATTGGAACTGGCCATGTCGCGAACTGAACCCGCAGCGTACTCCCAAACCGCGGTAAACGCACTCACGCTTCGGTGAATGTTTCATTGGCAAGCCACAAATGGCTGGCTAGACTGCAGAACGACCCCCGGCTGGTGCTGCCGGTCAAACAGTGCCGCTAGAGCCTCACCCTACCTGTAAGTTACTGGGAGCGAACGATGAGCATTTTCGGAAAAATCATGGGCGCGATTTTCGGCACCAAGGCTGATGCCGCGCCGGCCGCCGGCGGAGCTGCCGCGGGTGGCGCATCTTCGGGCGGCGGTGCACCGGCCGCTACCGTCGATGTCGCGCCGATCCTCGACAAGGCGGTTGCCGCCAAGGGCGAAAAGCTGGAGTGGCGGACCTCGATCGTCGATCTGATGAAGGCACTCGACATCGATTCCAGCTTTGCGGCGCGCAAGGATCTTGCCAAGGAACTCGGCTACACCGGCGACAGCAACGACTCTGCCAGCATGAACATCTGGCTGCACAAGCAGGTCATGACCAAGCTCGCGGCCAATGGCGGCAAGCTGCCGCCGGAGATCAAGCACTGAGGCTTCGTTCGTTCCGACACCAAAGGCCCGCGGCAACGCGGGCCTTTTTTGTTGCCTGGGCTTCGTTCTCTTCGGCTTAGTTCTCTTGGGTTTTGCTACCTCGGGCGCGAGGGGCGTTCCGGGGTCCCCGCAATGCAGCAAATTGCAGTCGATATCCCCTTCGCGTTGAAAACGCTGTAGATATGCTTCGGACAGAGACAGGCCATAAGGGAGAACAGGGATGAGCAATCTCGATCGCCGGACGATTTTGACAACCGGCGCGCTGGCGCTGGCTGGCGCTGCGGCGCAGGGTGGCGCGGCCGAGGCGCAGGCAGGCCCGAAATCGATTTTCCCGGTAGGCACGACGACGATACCGATTGTGGGCGAGACCGATGTATTTCCGGTGCGGCGCATCTACTGCATCGGCCGCAACTACGCCGCGCATGCGCGCGAGATGGGCTCGGATCCGAACCGCGAGCCGCCGTTCTTCTTCCAGAAGCCTACCGATGCGATCCAGAACGTCGCCATCGGCGCGGTCGGCGATCATCCCTATCCGTCGCTGACCAAAAATTATCACTACGAGGTCGAACTCGTTGCCGCGTTGAAATCGGGCGGCATGAATATTCCGGCGGAGCGGGCGCTCGATCACGTCTACGGCTACGCGCTCGGGCTCGACATGACCCGACGCGATCTGCAGCGGGCGATGGGCGACGAGAAAAAGCCCTGGGAGATCGGCAAGAGTTTCGATCGCTCCGCCGTGCTCGGCCCGATTCACCCGGCGGCCAAGACCGGCCATTTCACCAAGGGAGCGATCTCGCTGGCCGTGAACGGCGCAACCAAGCAGAACTCGGACCTGCGCAATATGATCTGGAGCGTCGCCGAGCAGATCGCCAAGCTGTCGGAAGCGTTCGAGCTGAAGGCCGGCGACATCATTTATTCCGGTACGCCGGAAAATGTCGGCCCGGTGGTGAAAGGCGACGTGCTGCTGTGCAAGCTCGAGGGCCTGCCTGACATGTCGATCAGGATCACCTGAAGGAGTTGTCATTCCGGGGCGCGCGTTAGCGCGAACCTCAGATGCGCACTGCGCATCGGGGAATCTCGAGATTCTCAGGTGCGCAATTGCGCACCGTAGCTCGACGCTTTGCGTCGCCCCGGAATGACGACCAATATCATGCTTACGCCGTCAAATCCGCGAACTCCGGATTCCTGCGCAAATAATCCACGACGAAGCCGCAACCGGCGATGACCTTGCGTCCGTCGGCGCGGATCAGTTCGAGCGCACCCTTGACCAGTTCCGAAGCGATACCGCGGCCACGCAGCGCCCGCGGCGTTTCGGTATGGGTGATGATGACAGTCGAGGGCGTCAGGCGGTAATTGGCAAACGCGACCGTACCTTCGATATCGAGTTCGAAACGGCTCTGGGCCTTGTTGTCGCGGACGGCGGTCATGCGGACGATTCCCTGTTGATTCACCGGTACATTTAGGCAAGTGAACCCGGCGATGCAAACCGGCGACCAAGGAGGGAATTGGCTCGCCGGGGATTGGTTGCATGCGTGTTTCCACCTGTCTGACAGCCACGTTTGAAGCTACGTTTGCAGCTTCGTTTGTCTGTGTCGCCATGATGTCGATGCAAGCGCCTGCGGCCCGTGCGGAAGGCGATCAGACCTGGCAAACCTGCGTGAGCAGCATCGCGGCGCCGGACGCCAAGGTCACGTCGTGCAGCGAAATCATCGATGCCGAACGCGAGACCGGCAAGCGACTTGCCGTGGCCTATTGTTTCCGCGGCCACGGCCTGACCGAAAAGCGACAGCTCGATACGGCGCTCTCGGACCTCAACGAATCGATCAGGCTCGATCCCGATTCAGCCTGCGCGTTGACCAACCGCGGCCGCGTCTATGGCTTCAAGCGCGATTTCGATCGTGCGATCACCGACTACGATGAAGCGATCCGCATCGATCCGTCGTTCGCGCTGGCCTACAACAACCGCAGCGATGCCTGGTTCAACAAGGGCGATGTCGATCGTGCGATCGCCGATCTGGACGTCGCCATCAGGCTCAATCCGCAGCTTTCGATCGCCTATGGCAATCGCGGCTTTGCCTATTATCGCAAGCGCGATCTGGCGCGCGCAATCGCCGACTACACCATGCAGATCAAGCTGCGGCCGGACGTTCTCGCCTACATCAACCGCGGCAACGCCTATCGTGACGGCGAACAGCTCGATCGCGCCGCCGCCGACTATGGCGAGGTCATCAAGCTGGCGCCGACGGACGCGCGCGGTTGGCGCAACCGCGGCATGATCAAGCTGTTCCAGGGCGACGGGAAGCGCGGCATCGCCGACTACGACAAGGCGTTGCAATACGATCCGGCCGACGCGTATTCCTGGAGCAATCGCGGGCAGGCAAAGATGCGACTCGGCGACAGGGCGGGCGCGATTGCCGATTTCCGCAGGGCGCTCGAAATCAGTCCCGGTCTGCGCACCGCCAGCGAGAGCCTGCAGCGGCTGGGCGCCGCGCAATAGGCGCCGCTCTTCGCATCTGCAGCGACGATTCCCGTGCGGGGTAATGCAGCCGGGTCTTGCGCAGGTTGGCAGAGCGCTTAATTATTCACCCAAGACATACGCCCCCGATGCGGCCGGATCAGGTTCGAAATCGGAAATGTCAGGAGTTTTGGCCGCTGACGTATGCCTCTTTTTCAAGGAGGTTTGCCATGTCGGGTTTTAGCTTCTTCAAGACACATCGAACGTGGGAGGACTGGCTCGGCATGCTGCTCGGCGTGTTGATCGTGGTCTCGCCCTGGTTTCCGTTCTCGTATCACGACACCATGGACGCCGAACGCAGCACCATGATCCTCAACACCTTCGTGGTCGGGATGCTGGTGTTCGGTCTCGCCCAGCTCGAATACGTCGCGTTGCAGCGCTGGGAGGAGATCGCGGAAGTGGGCCTTGGCGCCTGGCTGATCGTATCGCCGTTGGTTTTCGGTTACTCCGGCGACGAGACGCTGCGCGTTTGGCACGCGTTGCTCGGCGCGCTCGTCGTTGTGCTGGGCGCGCTTCAGCTCTGGCAGGACTGGCGCCTGAGCGATCGGGAACTGGCCAATCATCCGTAAGCTTGCGTATTGCGTGGCCTGCCGGTCGTTTCACCGGCAGGTTTCGCGCATGTATTATCTGAGCGCGCCGGTGAGAATGGCGCGGATCGACCAAGGCTTGCCATCGACGGCGCCTCTGAAGTCGTCGATCCGCCACTGGCTGTTCTCGCGGACGAAGTCGTAGCGGATGGTTTTGTCGGTGGCCTTCGCCGGCGGGCTTCCATGGCTCTCAAGGGTCGCGGCGATGGTGGCCTTCTCGGCCTCCTGTTTCTCGGCCGTGACCTTGAACGATTTTACGTCCGGATCCTGCGAATTGGTCACAGGGTCGAAATCGACCGGTCCGACATCGCCTTTCTTCGTGCGCGCGTCGGCTCTGGCCCAGAGCGCGTTCAACCCCTTCGACAGGTATTTCGCCTTGGCGGCCTTGTTCTCGATGACGAAATTGCCGCCGGAATCGCCATTGCCCTTGGCGGCGCGGGTGTAGATCGCGGTGACGACGTCGGCAGGATCGTCGGCGGCCTGCGCTTCAGGCGGCAGGACGACAGCCATCAGGACGGCTGCGCCTGACAAAATCAGCGCGCGGCGGCTCAACATGGTAATCCCTCTCATCGTTGGCGATGCTGGCACGGTTTGACGGGAGAATACCATGAGCAACGAGAAGGGCCCCAACATCAAGAAGAAGCAGAAATGCAAGAACTGCGCGGGCGAGGGCACGGTGAAGAAGGGCGACCGGGTGATGAAATGCCAGCGCTGCAAGGGTACCGGCGTAAGGTGAACCCACCGGCGGAACGCGAGGCGCTGACGCCATTTGCGCTTCGAAACACTGTGGCAGGGCGGCCGTCCCGGCGGCTCTTGCCCAACCCGGCGCGATAGCGATAAACCATTGCCAACAAGACCGTTTCAACCGGGAGGGACCGTCCATGAAGCCTGTGCCGAGCGCTGATTTGCAGCGGGCCAACATGTCGGTGGTGCAGCGGTGAGCGGCGAGGGCAGCGTGACCATTGCCACTCCGCACGGTGGCCTTTCACGGATGTCCCGCCGGGTGATGAACCTGGCGCACATGGTGACCCAGAACGCCCGTCGCCACGGCGACCGCACCGGCTTCATCTGGGGCGACAAATCATGGACCTGGCGCGAGATCGACCGGGCCGTATCGTCCCTTGCGGCGGGCCTTGCCGTACGCGGAGTGCTCAAGGGCGATCGCGTGCTCGTGCATTCCAAGAATTGCGACGAGATGTTCTGGTCGATGTTCGCTGCGTTCCGGCTGGGTGCCATATGGGTGCCGACCAATTTCCGCCTGATGCCGGACGAGGTCGCCTATCTCGCTACCGCCTCCGGTGCCAAGGCGTTTTTGTGCCACGGCGATTTCCCTGACCACGCCAAGGCGGCCGCCAACCCCGCCCTCGAATTCATCTGGCGGATCGGCGAGGGCGATTTCGGCGAGAAGGCCGTCAGCGACGTGATCGCCGCGCACGCCGACGCCAGGGTCGAAAACACGGCGGTCGACTATGACGACCCCTGCTGGTTCTTCTTCACGTCCGGCACCACAGGCCGTTCCAAGGCGGCGGTGCTCACCCACGGCCAGATGGCCTTCGTGGTGACCAACCACCTTGCCGATCTGATGCCGGGAACGACCGAGACCGACGCATCGCTGGTGGTCGCACCGCTGTCGCATGGCGCCGGCGTGCATCAGCTCGTGCAGGCCGCGCGCGGCGTGCCGACGATTCTGTTGCCTTCCGAAAAATTCGACATCGCCGAGGCATTCCGGCTGATCGAGAGGCACCGCGTCAGCAACATCTTCACGGTGCCGACCATTTTGAAGATGATGGTCGAGCATCCCGCGGTCGACAAATTCGACCACTCCTCGCTGCGCTTCGTGATCTATGCAGGTGCACCGATGTATCGCGAGGACCAGAAGGCGGCGCTCGCCAAGCTCGGCCCGGTGCTGGTGCAGTATTTCGGCCTCGGCGAAGTTACCGGCAACATCACGGTGATGCCGGCCAACCTGCACGATCCCGAGGACGGTCCGCAGGCCCGCATCGGCACCTGCGGCTTCGAGCGTACGGGCATGCAGGTCTCCATCCAGGGCGATGACGGCCGCGAACTCAAGCCGTTCGAGACCGGCGAGATCTGCGTGATCGGCCCGGCAGTGTTCGCCGGCTATTACGACAATCCCGAAGCCAACGCGAAGGCATTTCGCGACGGCTGGTTTCGCACCGGCGATCTCGGCCATGTCGACGAGGAGGGGTTCGTCTACATCACCGGCCGCGCCTCCGACATGTACATCTCGGGTGGATCGAATATCTATCCGCGCGAGGTCGAGGAAAAGATCCTGACCCATCCGGCGATCGGCGAGGTTGCGGTGCTCGGCGTGCCCGATCCGTTCTGGGGCGAAGTCGGCGTTGCCGTCTGCGTTGTGCGCGAAGGCGCTGCTGCGGTCAGCGAAGCTGAACTGGCCGCGTTCCTTTCGCCAAAGGTGTCGCGCTACAAGATGCCGAAGCGGTTCTTTTTCTGGGAAGCGCTGCCGAAATCCGGTTACGGCAAGATTCCAAAACGGCTGGTGCGCGACGAACTCGAGGCGCGCGGGCTTTTAGAGCTCATCGCCAAGACCGGCACCTGAGGCGATGCGCAGCATTGCCCAACCAGGGCCGCAGGTCCCCGCACGTATCCAGTGGGTCGAGGCGCGGGGCCGTGCGTTTGCGTTCACGCTGCCGGCCGGTGTGCCGCTGCTTGAAGGCGCGCGCCGCGGTTTTGCCGAGGCCGGCTTTTCAAGCGGCGTGCTGAGCATGCGGGGCGGGGCGCTCGGCCCGTTCGCCTATGTGATGCCGGCGCTGTCGAAGACCGACGCCAATGCCGCCTTCTACAGCGACACGTTTCGCCCCGAGGGGATCACGCAATTGAAAATCGGCGCGATGACGCTGGGCGAACGCGACGGGGCGCCGTTCTTTCATTGCCACGGGCTGTGGGCCGAGACCGACGGTCACCTGCATGGTGGACACATCCTGCCCGAGGAGAGCATCGTCGCCGAACCCTTTGCGGTGGAAGCATTCGGTATCGACGGCGCGATGTTCCTCGCCGAGCCGGACCCCGAAACCAATTTCAAGCTGTTTGGCCCCGTGGCCCGTGCGGCAACCGACGCCAGGACCGATCGCCGCGCCTTTGCAGTGCGGCTGCGACCGAACCAGGACTTTGCCGCGGCGCTGGAGACGTTCTGCCGGCAGCGTGGAATGTTGCGTGCGCGCATTCATGGCGGCGTCGGCTCGACCATCGGCGCGCACTTCACCGACGGCCGCAGTGTCGTTCCATTCGCGACCGAGCTTGCGATCCGTTCCGGCATGATCGCTCCCGGCGCCGACGGTACGCTACAGGCGGAGGTCGACATCGCTCTGGTGGATTATCTCGGTGGCATCGCCGAGGGCCGGCTGATGCGCGGTGACAATCCGGTGCTGATGACGATGGAACTGGTGCTGGAAGCGCTGTGAGCCGGCGTGACGGGGTAGGGGCTGCGCGCCCCTGCCATCTGGGGTTGCGACGCGATCCCCAGCCATGCTTTGAATGGCGAAGACGCTCCACCGGACAAGCTCGCATGGCCTCTCGACGCAGCAAACCGATCAATCTGCCGTCGCCGTATCTCAAGCGCGTCTGGCTCGACCCGGCGCGGGTCACGAGCCGCGAACCCTATCCGTATTGTTTGCCTTTGTTCAGCGACGAATTCGAACTGCAATTCGAGCGGCCGATCACGATCATCGCCGGGGAGAACGGCACGGGAAAGTCGACCTTGCTGGAAGGCATCGCAGCGCTGGCCGGGTTTGACGGTGCCGGCGGCGCCAAGGGTTACGCGCCGGTCGATCATTCCGATGCGATAGAGGTGACTGGCGGCAGTTTGTCGGCGGCGCTCCGCGCGAGTTGGTTGCCCAAGATTAACAATGGCTGGTTCTTTCGCGCCGAGAGCTTCTTTTCCGTCGCGCGCTACATGGACAAGGTCAATAACGAGGACATTCCCGGCGTCGGGCGCGGCGTCCCGCCGGACTTCCTCTCGCACTCGCATGGGGAAGGCTTCCTGCGCTTCTTCAACGAACGCTGCCAGAAGCAGGGCATCTTCATCTTCGACGAACCGGAGTCGGCGCTATCGCCTTCGCGCCAGATCGAATTTCTGAAGCTGATGCACCGCATGGACAACACCGGTCATTGCCAGGTCATCATGGCGACCCACTCGCCGATCCTGATGGCCTATCCCAACGCCACGCTGCTGCGGCTGACGAAATACGGGCTGGAGCCGGTCGCGGTGAAAGACACCGATCACTTCAGGCTGATGCGCGAATTCTGCGAGGACCCGAAGGGGTTCGTGGACATGGCGATCGCGGAGTGAGGAAACCGTAGGGCGGGTGGAGCGGAGCGATACCCGCCATCGCGCAACCCGCAGCAAAGTTGATGGGTATCGCTGCGCTCCACCCATCCTACACGGCTAAGCGAGGAAGTTTTTGTACTACTCCGCAGCCTCGCTCGCCGCGCCACTCTTCCTCGGTTTCCCATCGGCCTTCTTCAGCACCGGGGCCAGAAACTTCCCGGTATAGCTCCGCGGCGCCTTCACGATGTCTTCCGGCGGACCCCAGGCGACAATCTCGCCGCCGCCGTCGCCGCCTTCGGGGCCGAGGTCGATGACCCAGTCGGCGGTCTTGATGACTTCGAGGTTGTGCTCGATCACCACCACCGTGTTGCCCTGCGAGACCAGCTCGTGCAGCACTTCGAGCAGCTTTGCGACGTCGTGGAAGTGCAGCCCGGTGGTGGGTTCGTCGAGGATGTAGAGCGTACGGCCGGTGGCGCGCTTTGACAGCTCTTTTGCGAGTTTGACGCGCTGAGCTTCGCCGCCGGAAAGCGTCGTCGCCTGCTGGCCGACGTGGATGTAGTCGAGGCCGACGCGGTGCAGCGTCTTAAAAGTTTCGCGGACGCGCGGCACCGCCTTGAAGAACTCGGCGGCTTCCTCGACGGTCATGTCGAGGACGTCGGAGATCGACTTGCCCTTGAACAGGACTTCCAGCGTCTCGCGGTTGTAGCGCTTGCCCTTGCAGGCGTCGCAGGTGACATAGACGTCGGGCAGGAAGTGCATCTCGATCTTGATGACGCCGTCGCCCTGGCAGGCCTCGCAGCGGCCGCCTTTGACGTTGAACGAGAATCGTCCCGGCTCATAGCCGCGCGCCTTGGCTTCCGGCAGGCCGGCAAACCATTCGCGGATCGGCGTGAAGGCGCCGGTATAGGTCGCGGGGTTGGAGCGCGGCGTGCGGCCGATCGGCGACTGGTCGATGTCGATGATCTTGTCGATATGCTCCAGCCCCTCGATGCGATCATGGGGCGCGGCGCCCTCGCTGGCGTTGTTGAGCTTGCGGGCGATCGCCTTGTAGAGCGTGTCGATCAGGAGCGTCGACTTGCCGCCGCCGGAAACACCGGTGACGCAGGTGAACAGGCCGAGCGGAATCTCCGCCGAGACGTTCTTCAGATTGTTGCCGCGGGCGTTGATGACCTTGATGGTGCGCCGGTGGTTCGGCGGCTTGCGTTCGGGGATCGCGACCGACAATTCGCCGGTGAGATATTTCCCGGTCAGCGATTTCGGGTTCTTCATGATCTCCGCAGGCGTGCCCTGGGCCACGATGTGGCCGCCATGCATGCCGGCACCGGGTCCGATGTCGAGCACGTAGTCGGCGAGGCGGATGGCGTCCTCGTCATGCTCGACCACGATCACGGTGTTGCCGAGGTCGCGCAGCCGCTTCAGCGTATCCAGCAGCCGCGCGTTGTCGCGCTGGTGCAGGCCGATCGAAGGCTCGTCCAGCACGTAGAGCACGCCCGTCAGCCCCGAGCCGATCTGCGAGGCGAGGCGGATACGCTGGCTTTCGCCGCCGGAGAGCGTGCCGGAGGCGCGGGCCAGCGTCAGGTAATTCAGGCCGACGTCGAGCAGGAACGACAGCCGTTCGCGGATTTCCTTCAGCACGCGGCCGGCGATCTCGTTCTGCTGCGCGTTGAGCGCCTTCGGAACATTCTCGAACCATTCGCCGGCGCCCTTCACCGAGAGTTCCGAAATCTCGCCGATATGCTTGCCGCCGATCTTGACGCACAGCGCCTCGGGCTTGAGGCGATAGCCGCTGCAGCCGGCGCAGGGAATGTCGGAGAAATATTTTGCCAGTTCCTCGCGCGCCCACTCACTCTCGGTCTCCCGAAAACGGCGCTCGAGATTGGTGATGACGCCTTCGAACGGCTTCTTGGTGTCGTAGGATCGAACGCCGTCCTCGTAGGAGAACTTGATCTCATCGTCGCCGGAGCCGTGCAGCAGGGCCGCCTGCGTCTTCTTCGGCAGGTCCTTCCACCTGGTGTCGAGCATGAACTTGTAGAATTTGCCGAGCGCCGTCAGCGTCTGGATGTAATAGGGTGACGACGACTTGGCCCAGGGCGCGATCGCGCCCTTGCGCAAGGTCAGTTCCTTGTCGGGGATGACAAGGTCCTCGTCGATATGCTGCTCGACGCCGAGGCCGCCGCAGGCCGGGCAGGCGCCGTAGGGATTGTTGAACGAGAACAGGCGCGGCTCGATCTCGGGGATGGTGAAGCCCGATACCGGGCAGGCGAACTTTTCCGAAAACAGAATCCGCTCCGGCCCGCTCTTGTCGTGGATTTTTGCGGTCTTCTTGTCGGACTTCTTCTCTTCGGCGGCGCCCGCGGGGGCGTCGGCGTATTCGATCACCGCGAGGCCCTCGGCGAGCTTCAGCGCGGTCTCAAAGCTTTCCGCGAGGCGCTGGCCGAGATCGGGGCGGACCACGATGCGGTCCACCACGACGTCGATGTCGTGCGGGAATTTCTTGTCGAGGGTCGGCGCCTCCGACAGCTCGTAGAACGAGCCGTCGATCTTGACGCGCTGAAAGCCCTTCTTGAGGTAGTCGGCGAGCTCTTTCTTGTACTCGCCCTTGCGGCCGCGCGCGACCGGCGCCAGCAGATACAGCCGCGTGCCTTCGGGCAGCGCCAGCACGCGGTCGACCATCTGCGAAACCAGCTGGCTTTCGATCGGCAGGCCCGTGGCCGGCGAATAGGGCACGCCGACGCGCGCCCAGAGCAGGCGCATATAGTCGTAGATCTCGGTGACGGTGCCGACGGTCGAGCGCGGATTCTTCGACGTCGTCTTCTGCTCGATCGAAATCGCCGGCGACAGGCCGTCGATCTGGTCCACGTCGGGCTTCTGCATCATCTCCAGGAACTGGCGCGCATAGGCCGACAGCGACTCGACGTAGCGGCGCTGGCCCTCGGCATAGATGGTGTCGAAGGCGAGCGAGGATTTGCCGGAGCCGGACAGGCCGGTAAACACGACCAGTCTGTCGCGGGGGATCTCGATATCGACGTTCTTGAGGTTGTGCTCGCGCGCACCGCGAACCGTGATCGCGCGCGTTCCCGAGCCTGCGTTGTTCTGGCGCTTCGCCCTCAGCACTTCATCCATATCGGCAGTTCCAGGCGCGAGCAGACGCACCACGTTAGGCGCGCAGGCGCCGATTGCGAGAAGGCTGGAACGTAGGAAGAACGAGGAGGGATTTCCAGTGTCATGCGCGAATCATCAACGGATTGTTTTGCGCAAGCGCGCCTGGCAGCAGCCGATGGTTCCGCCAAAACGAAAAGGCCGGCCCGAGGCCGGCCTTTCGCTCAGATTGGGTGAGCAGATCAGTACTTGGCGATCACGGCGCCGCCGCCGAACTTGTAGCTGAGGCGGGCGGTGACCATGTCGACGTCCTGACGGATGCGATCGACACGGGACAGAGCGCCACCCACCGTGGAGTTGAAGGTGACGTCGCGGCTGCCGAGGAAGCCGTGCACGTAGTCGACACCGAGCACCACGTTCGGCGTGATGCCGAAATCGATGCCGGCGCCGACCGCGCCACCCCAGCGGGTTTCGCTGCCGCGGTCGAAGACGACGCCGGTCGCGGTGACCGAGCCCTCGTACTTGTCGTTCACGCCCATCGCGCCGCCCTTGACGTAGAACAGCACGTTGTTGACGGCGTAACCGACCTGGCCGGTGAACAGGCCGATCGCGTCGATCCGCGAAGTGTTCGTGATGGCCGCGGTGAGCGCCGCCGGTGACGAGGTGCTGCTGCCGCGGAGGTTGGCCCAGTTGCCCTGCGCGTCCAGGCCGAACACCCAGGCCGCGGACTGCCAGCGATAGCCGAACTGACCGCCGACCACGCCGCCGGTTGCGTCATGGCAACCTTCGGCGACAGCGGGATTGATGATGATGCCGAGGGCATTGTTGATGTCCCAGCACTTGCGGGACCAGGCACCGCCACCGTTGATACCGATGTAGAAGCCGCTCCAGTCGTACATCGCCGCAATCATCGGCGCCGGGGCTTTGGTGTAGGGGCGGGCTGCGAGGTCGGCGGCCGAAGCGGGAGCCAGGCTCAGCGCGAGCATTCCAACGGCAGCAGTCAGTATCTTCTTCATCTTAATTCTCCCCAGGTTTTGAAAAACCACTTCGAAATACCTGAACCAAAATTTACAGGAATCTCGTGGAGGAGGCTGTCACCTCGAAGGCACACCCGAAAGAATTGCGGACATCGGGGCAGGTGCCTCCGGCCCGGATTTGCGACTTCAATACAGGCTTTGGCGCAAACAAAAAGGCCGGCGTGAAGCCGGCCTTTCCATCGTCAAGTCGCTGAAAGCGACGATCAGTACCTTGCGACGATCGGGCCGCCGAACTTGTAGTTCAGGCGGGCGGTGACCAGATCGACGT
>JAQSDT010000710.1 GCA_029946075.1 bacterium
GTAGCGCGCCCCATCATGTTCGGCATGGCCGTCATCATCGCCGCCTACCTGCCCCTGTTCGCCTTCCAGCGCATCGAATACAAGCTGTTCTCGCCGATGGCGTATGCGGTCGGTGCGGCGCTGGTCGGCGCGCTGGTTGCGGCCTTCGGCAACAATCTGCCGCTGTCGCTGCGCGCGCATGTGCTGGCGGTGCAGGGCTGGATCGCCGGCGCGTTCTACCTCTTCATCCTCGTTACCTCGAATCCGTTTCTGCGCATCGCCACGCCGCCGATCGAGGGGCGAGACCTCAATCCGGTGCTGCAGGATATCGGCCTCGCCGTGCATCCGCCGATGCTCTATCTCGGCTATGTCGGCTTCTCGATCTCGTTCTCGTTTGCCGTCGCCGCTCTCATCGAGGGCCGGATCGACGCCGCCTGGGCGCGCTGGGTACGGCCGTGGACGCTGATGGCGTGGATCTTCCTCACGCTCGGCATCGCGATGGGATCGTACTGGGCCTATTACGAGCTCGGCTGGGGCGGCTGGTGGTTCTGGGATCCGGTCGAGAACGCCTCGCTGATGCCCTGGCTAGCCGGTACCGCGCTGTTGCACTCGGCCGTGGTGATGGAAAAGCGTAACGCGCTGAAAGTCTGGACCATCCTGCTTTCGATCCTGACGTTCTCGCTGTCGCTGCTCGGCACCTTCCTGGTGCGTTCGGGGGTACTGACCTCGGTGCATGCCTTCGCCACCGATCCCGCGCGCGGCGTGTTCATCCTCCTGATCCTTTGCCTGTTCATCGGCGGCAGCCTGTCGCTCTACGCCTGGCGCGCCTCGGCGCTGAAGCAGGGCGGGCTGTTCGCGCCGATCTCGCGCGAAGGCGCGCTGGTGCTCAACAATCTCTTCCTCACCTCGGCCTGCGCTACCGTGTTCATCGGCACGCTCTACCCGCTGGCGCTGGAGGTTCTGACCGGCGAGAAGATTTCGGTCGGCGCGCCGTTCTTCAACCTGACCTTCGGTCCGCTGTTCGTGCCGCTGATGCTCGCGATGCCTTTCGCGCCGCTCCTGGCGTGGAAACGCGGCGACCTGTTGGGGGCGGCGCAGCGGCTGACCGCGGCCGGCATCGCCGCGCTGATCGCCATCGCGGTGCTGTGGGCCTGGACCTATGGCGGCGCGACACTGGCGCCGCTCGCGATCGGGCTCGCGATGTTCGTCATATCAGGCGCGCTATGCGATCTCGCCGAACGCATGGCGCTGTTTCGCGTACCTTTCGGCATCGCGATGCGGCGCGCGCGCGGATTGCCGCGTTCGACCTGGGGGACGGCCTTCGCCCATGCCGGTATCGGCGTCGCTCTGATCGGGATCGTCTGCGAGACCACCTGGAACAGCGAATATATCGGCACCATGAAGCTGAACGACGTCGCCAGGGTCGCGGGCTATGAACTGAAGCTCGACGGCATCAATCAGCGCCAGGGGCCGAATTTCCGCGAGATGATCGCGCAATTCAGCGTCAGTCTCGACGGCGAAACGCTGCGCTCCATGACGCCCTCGAAGCGCAATTTCACGACGCGCGGTTCCTCGACCACCGAGGCCGCACTGCTGACGCGCGGTGCCAGTCAGCTCTATATTTCGCTCGGCGAAAGCAATGCCGAAGGCGCAATTGCCGTGCGGATCTATCACAAGCCGCTGGTGCTGCTGATCTGGTGGGGCCCTGTGCTGATGGCGTTCGGTGGCCTGCTGTCGCTGTCGGACCGCCGCTTGCGCGTCGGCGCGCCGAAGCCTGCGAAAGCGGCCCGCGCGCTGCAGCCGGCGGAATGATTATTCCTCATCCTGAGGAGCCGCGACAGCGGCGTCTCGAAGGACGAGGCCCGGATGTCGCCATCCTTCGAGACGCATCCTTCGGATGCTCCTCGGGATGAGGGGAGAAAGATGCGGAAGCTGGTATTCATAGCGATCCTTCTGATGCTGGCCGCTCCGGCCGCCTACGCCGTGCAGCCGGACGAAATCATGACCGATCCCGCCAAGGAAGCGCGTGCGCGCGACTTGTCGCGCGAACTACGCTGCATGGTCTGCCAGAATCAATCGATCGACGATTCCGACGCCCCGCTGGCGCGTGACCTGCGCCTCCTGGTGCGCGAGCGGATCGCGACTGGTGACAGCGACAGCCAGGTGATCGATTTCCTGGTGGCGCGCTACGGCGAGTTCGTGCTGCTCAAGCCGCGCTTCACGCCGCACACGCTGCTGCTGTGGCTGCTGCCGCCGCTGGCCTTGATCGGAGGCGGGGCGGCGCTGTGGTTCTTCAGCCGGCGCCGCGCGCAATCGTCAGGTGCCGCCGATCCCTCCTTGCTGCATCTGACGGAAGAGGAAGAGGCCCGGCTGGAACGGCTGATCGCGGCCGAGACCCAACCGGAAAAGCCCGCATAGTCATTCCATCACTTCGGCAAAGCCGGCGGCGGCTTCGTGGCGATCTGCTGCATCAGTGCCGCGATATTCTGGACGTGCCACATTTCGACGACCTTGCCGTTGGCAATACGGTCCATCGCGATTCCCGACCATTCCACCTGCTTTCCCGTTGCCGGGATGCCGTTGAATGCGCCGCTGTGCGTGCCGTGAAAGGTGACGCGGGTCACGACCTTGTCGCCTTCGGCGATCTGGTCCCGCACGATCAGATGATGGTCGGGGAAAGCGCTACGGATCGCCTGCATTCGTGCCGGATACTGCTCGCGGAAATTCCGGGTCTCGTTGAACACGACATCGTCGGCGAAGAAGGTGTCGAACCCGCTCATGTTTGACTTGTTCACGATTGCATCGAGGTAGTCGCGAACGATCGCCTTGTTTTGCTCGAACTTCATCATGGTTTCGTCTGCCCTGGTTTGAGATGCGGGAAACAGCAGCGATCCGGCCAGGCAGGCGGCCGCGGCGACAGTCCAAATGATCTTGCGTCTCATAGCCGGTCCCCCGCGACGGCGTTGGCGAGCAGTCGCTGCAGGCCGCGCCGATGGAAGGGCACGATGGTTCGCAGGTAATATCTTCCGAACCGGTTTCGAACCGTGCAGACGGTCGTGACCACCACGCTGGCAGCGCCGCCATCGAACACTTTCAGGACCGACAGTCTGAAATCCATATGCTTGTTGTCGCGTCCCGCGACGAGTTCGTTTTCGCCGAGAAAGTAGATCGGCCAGACCCCGATCTTGTCGCCGACGGCGTAGTGCTCCCTGATTTCGACATGCAGGACCTCGGAGGCACTCGGCGCTTCAAGTCCGATCAGGGAGGCGAAGCTGTTGCGAACGATGAGGATGAGTTTCGCAGGGAAGGGCAGGTGGGCAAAAATCCGGAAGAAAATATCGACGATACCGAGATCACGGTGGCTCAGCCTCACGCGGTAGGAATCGTGGTAGTCCGAATTTTCGACCAGCGCCCGGTCCAGCACGCTGCCGGTCGGGACGTCGCATTCGGTTACATCCATGCCAGGCTCCCAACGCGAACTGCCGTGACGTGCTTCAGGCCGCCTTGCGCAACAATTTCTGTACCTTGCCGCCCATGCGCAACAGCGACATTAGGAACGGTATCGGCAAGCCCTTCATTTCGTCGTGCCATCGGTTCAGCACTTCCAGGAACTCAAGGGTGGTCTTGATTTTGCGCTGCGCGAAGGCGTCCGCCCTGGGATCGACCTCGCTGGCGCATTCCCGCAGCAACGCCAGCGTCGGGTCGAACTCGCGGCGCTTGCGTTCCTCGACGATGACCCGGAACAGTTCGGTGATGTCCTGCAGCGACATGAAGTGATCGCGGCGATCCCCGATCACATGGACCACCTTGACGAGGCCCCAGCCTTGCAACTCCTTCAGGCTGGTGCTGACATTGGATCGTGCCACCGAAAGGGTATCGACGATTTCCTCGGCGTGGAGCGCGCGTTCCGACAGATAGAGCAGCGCGTGGATCTGCGCGACGGTGCGGCTGACGCCCCAGCGCGTGCCCATTTCGCCCCAATGCAGGATGAATTTTTCAGCGACCGGAGAGAGGTTCATTTTCTGATCTTCTGAATATTTCTGTAATTTCAGAAATATCATAAATTTATGCCGGGTCAAGTAGTGCCTCGGCGAAGGGGCGGGCGGGAAGTCAGGCGCGACGGTTGCGGCAGGCAGGGTCCGGTCAACGTCGCCGCCTCGTTGCAAGCGGACCGGTTTCCGCTATGAACTGGGGCGGCAAAACAACAAGCAATGCGCCCAGGGGAGACCGGACATGGCATTTTCACTCTACGACGCCAGCGTGGCGAACTATCTGCAGACGCTCGGCGCCGTCGGCGGCTTCCTCGAGCGCGGCCTGACCCATTTCCGCGAGAAGGGAATCGATCCGGAAACCATCGTCGAGACGCGGCTTGCGCCCGACATGCTGCCGCTGCGTTTCCAGATCATTTCCGTCGCCCAGCACTCTCTTGGTGCGATCGAGGCCTGCAAGAGTGGGGAATTCCGGCCGCCATCGTTCAAGGCGCCGTACGATTATGCAGGCTTGCAGGGCCTCGTCACGCAGACCAGCGAGGCGCTGTCGGCCTGGACGCCGGATGCGGTCAACGCACTGGAGGGCCGCGATGTCGTCTTCCATCTCGGTGAGCACAAGCTGCCCTTCACGGCCGAAGGCTTTCTGATGTCGTTCTCGCTGCCCAATTTCTATTTCCACGCCACCACCGCCTACGACATCCTGCGCACCAACGGCGTCCCGCTCGGCAAGCGTGACTTCATGGGCCGGATGAAGATGAAGAAGGGCTAGCGGCGCACCGGGAACGGGCGGTTCCCGGACGTTCCCCGAGAGCGCGATTTTTCGGCCGGTTTGGGGCTTTTGGGCCCCTAAACCGGCCGTTTTTACGTCGGGCTAACCCCTTGATCGGCTGCGCTAACCTGCCGCATCCATAACGCCCTGCATTACAAAAGTTTAATTCCCTAGCCAGCGCGCGGTAAGGCGCGAAACCCCATCTTCAGCCCTGTCAGGTGCGCAGCCCCCCGCACCGTCGAATTCTGGCCCTGGAGATTTTAGCAACATGACCGAACGTCCCGTCGATCTTTCCTCGCTTCCGTCCTACACCGCGCCGCGCCGCTCCCTGTTCTCGGCGCGCAAATTCGCGCTGATGGCGTCCGTCGTCGCCGGTCTCGGCGCGGCCATCTATGGCTTCGGCCCGCAGCAGGGCTCCCCCGACATTTTCACCAGCGCCGCGCACGCGCAGGTCAACACCGAGGTTCGCAAGGTCGAGCGTCCGATCGGTTTTGCCGATATCGTCGAGCGCGTGAAGCCGTCGGTGATCTCGGTCAAGGTCAACATCGCCGAGAAGGTGTCCAAGGGTAGCGACGACAGCGCCAACAAGGACGAGGACTCGCCGTTCCAGCCGGGTTCGCCGATGGAGCGTTTCTTCCGCCGCTTCGGCGGTCCGGATGGTCTGCCGCCCGGCCTGCGCGGTGGTCCGCGCGGCGGCCGTGGCCCGACCATGGGCCAGGGCTCCGGCTTCTTCATCTCGGCTGACGGTTTTGCCGTGACCAACAACCATGTGGTCGACGGCGCCGACAAGGTCGAGGTCACCATGGACGACGGCAAGACCTACACCGCCAAGGTGATCGGCGCCGATCCGCGCACCGATCTGGCGTTGATCAAGGTCGAGGGTCGCAAGGATTTCCCGTTCGCCAAACTGTCGGACTCCAAGCCGCGCATCGGCGACTGGGTGCTGGCGGTCGGCAATCCCTTCGGCCTCGGCGGCACCGTGACCGCCGGCATCGTCTCGGCCTCCGGCCGCGACATCGGCAACGGTCCGTATGACGACTTCATCCAGATCGACGCGCCGGTGAACAAGGGTAACTCCGGCGGTCCGGCGTTCGATACGTCGGGCGAAGTGATGGGCGTCAACACCGCGATCTATTCGCCGTCCGGCGGCAGCGTCGGTATTGCGTTCTCGATCCCGGCGTCCACGGTGAAGAGCGTGATTGCCCAGCTCAAGGACAAGGGTTCGGTCAGCCGCGGCTGGATCGGTGTCCAGATCCAGCCGGTGACCTCCGACATCGCCGACAGCCTCGGCATGAAGAAGGCGGAAGGCGCGCTGGTGGCGGAACCGCAGGCCAACGGCCCGGCGGCCAAGGCCGGCATCCAGTCGGGTGACGTCATCACCGCCGTCAACGGCGAGCCGGTGAAGGATGCCCGCGAGCTCGCACGCACCATCGGTGGCCTCGCCCCCGGCAATGCCGTGAAGCTCAACGTGCTGCACAAGGGCCAGGACAAGGTCATCAACCTCACGCTCGGCCAGTTGCCGAACACGATCGAGGCCAAGGCCGACACCGGCAAGGACGACAAGGGCAGCGCCAGCAAGGGAACCGATGTGCCGAAACTCGGCCTGACGGTGGCCCCGGCCAACACGGTCGCCGGCGCCGGCAAGGAAGGCGTCGTCGTGACCGAAGTCGACCCGAAGAGCGCAGCAGCCGAACGCGGCTTCAAGGAAGGCGATGTCATCCTGGAAGTCGGCGGCAAGAGCGTCGCGACGGCCGGTGAAGTCCGCGAGGCGCTGGATTCGGCGCGCAGCGACAACAAGAACAGCGTGCTGATGCGCGTGAAGAGCGGCGCTTCGTCGCGGTTCGTGGCAGTGCCGCTGGCCAAGGGTTAAGTAAGAGATGGAAGGTTTCGTTGGCATCAGTCGCCCCCGCCGACGGCTCCTTCCGGGGAGCGGGCCTAGCGCTCGCTCCCTCTGGCTGCCTTTCGATGGAATACGCCCCCCTCCGTCGAAAGGGCTAAGGGCGGTGAAGTCCCCCAGCTTCACCGCCCGCTTTTTTCAAGTCTTTCACATCCAATTCTTTCACATCATCGAGAGAACGGCCGGTTGCCTTGCATGTGCAGGGCTGCCGCGCCATGGTGAGAGGAAGCCATTCCCGTGACCGCAACCGCAGCCATTCCCGTTTCAGCCAACCAGATGCGCCTGTTGATCATCGAAGACGACCGCGAGTCCGCCGACTACCTGGTTAAGGCGTTCCGTGAAGTCGGCTATGTCGCCGATCTCGCCAGTGATGGCGAGGAGGGGCTCTCGATGGCCGAGAGCGGCGATTACGACGTGCTTGTCGTCGATCGCATGCTGCCCAAGCGCGACGGCCTGTCGGTGATCGGATCCTTGCGCGAAAAGGGCAACCGCACGCCGGTGCTGATCCTTTCCGCGCTCGGCCAGGTCGACGACCGCATCAAGGGCCTGCGCGCCGGCGGCGACGACTATCTGCCGAAGCCCTACTCGTTCGCCGAATTGCTGGCGCGCGTCGAGGTGCTGTCGCGCCGCAACGTCGGTCCGGCCGAGGAAACCACCTACCGCGTCGGCGATCTCGAGCTCGATCGTCTCTCGCACCGGGTCGCCCGCGGCAAGGACGAACTGACCTTGCAGCCGCGTGAATTCCGCCTGCTCGAGTATCTGATGAAGCATGCCGGCCAGGTGGTGACGCGCACCATGCTGCTGGAAAACGTCTGGGATTATCATTTCGATCCGCAGACCAACGTCATCGACGTGCACATTTCGCGGCTGCGCTCCAAGATCGACAAGGGCTTTGAACGGCCCTTGCTGCACACGATCCGCGGCGCCGGGTACATGATCCGTGACGGCCTTCGGTAAGCTGATCCGCACCACGGCGTTTCGCCTGACGCTGGTGTATCTGTTTCTGTTCGCGCTGTTTGCGGCGTCGTTGCTCGGCTATTTCGCGTGGAATACGCGGCGCCTGATCACCGAGCAGATTTCCGTCACCGTCAACGCGGAGATCGCCGAGATCACCGACATCTATGCGCGGCGAGGTTTGCGCGGGCTCGCCTTCACCATCGGCAACCGCGCGCTGCGGCCCGGCGCCAATCTCTATCTCGTCACCACACCGACCGGACAGGCGCTCGGCGGCAACGTCGAATCGCTGTCGCCGGGCGTGATGGCCTCGACCGGCTGGTCGGAGACGGTCTATCGCCGGCTCGACGAGCAGGAAGGCGTCAATCATCGCGCGCTGGTACGCGTCACCGAACTCAGCAACGGTTTTCGGTTACTGGTCGGGCGTGACCTCGAAGAGCGCCGCAGGCTGTTCGGCATCGTCGCCAAGGCGGCGCAATGGTCGCTGCTGGTCGTGATCGTGCTCGGCATCGGCGGCGGCATCTTCGTCGCACGTCGCGTGCTGCGCCGGATCGACGCGATGACCGGCACCACCCAGCGGATCATGGCCGGCGATCTCTCCGGCCGCTTGCCGGTCGGCCGCAGCGGCGACGAGCTCGATCGCCTCGCCGAAAACCTCAACGCCATGCTGGAGCGCATCGAGGCGCTGATGACGGGGCTGAAGGAAGTCTCCGACAACATCGCCCACGACCTGAAGACGCCGCTGACGCGGTTGCGCAACCGCGCCGAGGAGGCGCTGGCCAGTTCCGGCAGCGAGGCCGAATACCGCGCCGCGCTGGAACGGACCATCGAGGAATCCGACGGCCTGATCCGCACCTTCAACGCGCTCTTGATGATCGCACGCGCCGAGTCCGGGCAGGCACGCGGCAACATGGACGATTTCGACGTCGCCGACGTCGCCAGGGGCATTCACGAACTCTACGAGCCGCTGGCCGAAGACGACGGCATGACGCTTCGCGTCAAAACCGCGCCGGCGCGGCTGCATGGCAACCGCGAGCTGATCGGGCAGGCGCTCGCCAATCTGGTCGAGAACGCGATCAAATACGGCAAGCCGTCGCCGGTGGTGCAGCCGCTCGATCCGGTCGCCGCAGCGCGGATGCGGGAGTTACTGATCGAGGCGCGGCGCGAGGGCGATACCGTGCTGCTCAGCGTCACCGACCACGGCCCCGGGATTCCCGAGGCCGACCGCAAGCATGCGATCGAGCGTTTCGTCCGGCTGGAAGCCAGCCGAACGCTGCCGGGATCGGGTCTCGGCCTCAGCCTGGCGGCAGCGGTGGCGACGCTCCATGGCGGCGAACTCAGGCTCGGTGATTCGCATCCCGGTCTGATCGCGACACTGGCGATTCCAGCGCTTGCCGCCACCAGCGACAGGCTTGCAGCGCAAACGCCGGATGTGCCACAGAAGGTGGCATGAACTCATCCGCCCTGGCCGCGCGATTTGTCGGCGGACCGTTTCTCGCCGATTCAACGAACGCCGAACAACGTCTGGCCGACTGGCTCGCTGAACTCGAGCCGGAGCAGTCGGCTGCGATCGACGAACATCTGGATCGCCCGTTCGCGAGGGCCATCCTGCTCGGGATCGCCGAGTTCTCGCCCTATCTGTTCGATCTGGTTCGCGCCGATGCCGCGCGGCTGATCCGTATTTTCGCGTGCGACCCGGAGTCGCATCTGACGGAACTGATCGAGAAGACCTCGCAGGACGTGCTGGCCGCCGGCAGCGAGGTCGATGTGATGCATCTGCTTCGCCGCACCAAGGCGGAGGCCGCGTTGATGACGGCGCTGTGCGACATCGGCGGGATCTGGCCGGTGATGCGGGTGACCGCGGCGCTGACCGAACTCGCCGTCACCTCGGTGCAGACCGCCTTGCGCTTTCTGCTGCGCCAGGAAGTCGCGCGCGGCCGGATGACGGCCGGCAATCCCGACCGGCCGGAGGAGGGCAGCGGCCTGATCGTGCTGGCGATGGGCAAGATGGGCGCGGGCGAACTGAACTATTCCAGCGATATCGACCTGATCGTGTTCTTCGATCCCGCCCATACCTCGCTGGTCGCCGATATCGAGCCGGCGCCGTTTTTCGTGCGCATCACGCAGGCGATGGCCCGCCTGCTGCAGCAGCGCTCGGGCGATGGCTATGTGTTCCGCGTCGACCTGCGTCTGCGCCCCGATCCGGCCTCGACGCAGGTCGCGATGTCGACCGACGCGGCGCTGCATTATTACGAACGGGAAGGGCGGACCTGGGAACGCGCGGCGATGATCAAGGCGCTGCCTTGCGCGGGCGATCCCAGGGCCGGCGAAGCCATGATCGCGGAGCTGTCGCCATTCGTCTGGCGCAGGCATCTGGATTTTGCCGCGCTCGCCGACGTCCATGACATGAAGCGGCAGATGCAGACCTTTCGCGGCCAGAGCGAGATCGCGGTCGAAGGTCATAACGTCAAGGTCGGCCGCGGCGGTATCCGCGAAATCGAATTCTTCGCGCAGACCCAGCAACTGATCGCCGGCGGTCGTCATCCGGAATTGCGGGTGCGGCCGACCTTGCAGGCGCTCAACGTGCTGGCGAACAGCAACTGGATCACGTTTCAGGCGCGCGACGAACTGACGGTGGCGTACGAGTTCCTGCGCCGGGTCGAGCATCGCCTGCAGATGATCGCGGACGAGCAGACCCACGCGCTGCCCGACGATATCGAGTCCGTCGAGCGCTTTGCCAATTTCTTCGGCTACGAAAATCGCGCGGCCTTCGCGAAGGATTTGCTCGGCCATCTCGATATCGTGCAGGGCCATTACGGCAAACTCTTCGAGGGCGATCCGACCGGCTCGGCAAAACTGCCCGATGTCGATTACGGCGGTGGGCCCGACGATGTTCGGCTGCTCGAATACCTCGCCACTCTCGGCTTCAAGAAGCCGGTAGCGGCGGCCGGAACGCTGCAGCAGTGGACGGCCGGCGATTACCGCGCGCTGCGCAACGAGGCCACCAAGGCAGCCTTTATCGAATTCATTCCGGGCCTGATCGACGGGCTCGCCCACGCTGAAGACCCCGACGACGCCGTGGCCGCGTTCGACCGCTTCCTCGGCGCCCTGCAGCGCGGCGGCCGGCTGATCTCGCTGCTGAGGGAAAACCGCGATCTCGTCGCGCTGGTGGCGCTGATCCTGGGCGCAGCTCCACGGCTCGGCGACATGCTGGCGCGCCAGCCGCAGATCATGGACGGCCTGATCGATCCGCGCTTCTTCGGCGCGATGCCGGACCAGAAGGAATTGTCGGAGCGCCTCGCGGCGACGCTGGGGGATGCCGCGTCCTACGAAGACTTCCTCGATCGCCTGCGGCTGTTTGGACAGGAGAGCCTGTTCCTGATCGGCACGCGCATTCTCTCCGGCACGGTTTCCGCCCAGCAGGCCAGCGTCGCTTTTGCCGATGTCGCCGAGGGCATCGTCCACACCGTGCACGGCCTCGTCACCGGCCAGTTCGCCGCGCAGTACGGCCGCATCAAGGGGCAGGAAACCGCGATCCTCGCCATGGGCCGGCTCGGCAGCCGCGAAATGACGGCGTCGTCCGACCTCGACCTGATCCTGCTCTATGATTTCGACGAGGACGCGCCGGATTCCGATGGCGAGCGATCGCTGCACGGCGCGCAGTATTTCGCGCGCTTCACCCAGCGGCTGATCTCGGCGTTCACGACGCGGACCAATCACGGCGTGCTCTACGACGTCGACATGCGGCTGAGGCCGTCGGGCCGCGCCGGGCCGGTGGCGTCGCGGATCGATTCATTTGCCGACTATCAGGAGCGCGAGGCCTGGACCTGGGAGCATATGGCACTGACGCGGGCGCGGGTGATTTCGTCCTCGCCGGCGTTTCGTGCGAAGATCGAGGGCATCATCCGCGGCGTGCTGACCCGGCCGCGCGATCCCGCAAGCACCGCGAACGACGTCGCCGACATGCGCAAGGCGATCGCGCTGGAAAAGGGCGAGGACGACATCTGGGATCTCAAGCTCGCCGCCGGCGGTCTCACGGATATCGATTTCATCGCCCAGCATCTGCAACTCGTTCACGCCGCGGACAAGCCGGAAATCCTCAGCGTCTCGACGCTGCAGGTGCTCGACAACGCCGCGCGCCTCGGGGTACTGGCGCAATCCGATGCCGAGACGCTGCGTTCCGCAACGCGGCTCTATCATGATCTGACGCAAATTCTCCGGCTGTGCGTGACCGGAAAATTCAACCCGGAAACCTCGGGCGAAAATCTGCTGCGGGTGATGGCGCGCGCCGGCGACTCGCCCGATTTCTCGACGCTGGAAGCTCGCGTGCGCGAGACCCAGGCGGACGTGAGGCGGGTGTTCCTGGCGTTGGTCGGTGGCGGGTGACTGGGCGTTCGTAGGATGGGTGGAGCGCAGCGATACCCATCAATGCCGGTATTTGTGATGAGATGATGGGTATCGCTAAGCTCCACCCATCCTACAAGTTTGGCTAGTGTGAGGGCCGTCACAACGCGCCGAATGGAACGGTGCTTTCCTGAAGAAACACGCATTGCGGGGCGATGACGCCTCGCAACATTCCACAGGAGCCGGGCATGAGCGTTAGAAACAGTGCATTGACGATCGACGAACTCGACACCGTCGCGGGCGGTGCCCGTGTGGAAGTTGGTCCCTTCTATATCGACGTGCAGAAGGGCGAAGTCAGCATCGGCGTCAAGGGCGTCGCCACCGTAACGGTGTGGAGCAACGGCGGCATCTGCGGCCACGTCGGCGGCAGCGGTGGAACGGGCGGCTGTCTCTGATGCGTTAGACGCTCCGCGAGTGTGGGCTCCCTCGAGCCGCGCGGATCTGTGCCGATCACGAAGAGGCATCACCTGATACGGAAACCCGATTGCGTCCGAAATCGGCCATGGTCGATGCTGTTTGGCGTTTTTGTCCCGTGGAGACCGTGCTAATTGTGGGCTTCACATCACGTTGGCCGGAACCTTGATTTGATCGACAAGCTTGAACTTCTGCTGGCGCTGGCCAAGGAGCGGCATTTCGGCAAGGCCGCCGAGGCCTGCGGCGTGACGCAGCCGACGATGTCGACCAGTCTGAAGCAGCTCGAGGAAATCCTCGGCGTGATGCTGGTGCAGCGCGGCTCGCGTTTCCAGGGTTTTACGCCGGAGGGCGAGCGCACGCTCGACTGGGCGCGGCGGATCGTCGGCGACACCCGTGCGATGCGGCAGGAGATCAACAGCCTCAAGGACAAGCTGTCCGGCGAGATTCGTCTTGCCGCGATCCCGACCGTACTCGGCATGGTGGCGCAACTGACGACGCCGTTCCGCGCGCGCTATCCGGACGTGCGTTTTCAGATCCGTTCCTGCACCTCGGCCGACGTGCTCGGCCTCTTGGAAAATCTCGAGGTCGATGCCGGGCTGACCTATATCGAGAACGAGCCCATTGGACGCGTTCGCACCATTCCGCTCTACAACGAGAGCTATCGCCTGCTGACCTCGCCTGACGCGATGTTCGGCGACCGCAAGCAGGTGACATGGAAGGAAGTCGGCCAGGTCCCGCTATGCCTGCTCACCGAGGACATGCAGAACCGCCGCATCATCGACCGCGCGCTGCTGTCGGTCGGCGCGGAAGCAACGCCGACGCTGACGTCGAACTCGCTGCTGGTGCTCTACACGCATGTGAAGACCGGGCGCTGGGCCAGCGTGATGCCGGCCAAGCTGGCGGAGACGCTGGGATTGTCGGATGCGGTGCGCAGCATTCCGATCGTCGATCCGGTCGTGGACTACAGCATCGGCCTCGTCATCCCGCAGCGCGATCCGATGACGCCGCTGATAGCGGCGCTGGTGCAGGTCGCGCGTGAGGTCGCGCCTACACTCGAGTAGTTACGCGGCCTCGGACGTCCTGGCCTTGCGCGGATCGCGCGGCAGCACGACACGCACCACGGTGCCGGTGCCGAGCCGGGAGCGCAGCCGCATCTGGCCGCCATGCAGATTGGTGAGCGAGCGCGCGATCGCGAGGCCAAGGCCCGACCCCTGATAGGTTTTGGTCAGCTGGCTCTCGACCTGCTCGAACGGCTTGCCCAGCCGCCGCAGCGAGGCGGGTGCGATGCCGATGCCGGTGTCGGCGATCAGGAGCACGATGGAATCCGGCAGCACGTGGCTGCGCACGGTGACGCGGCCGTCGTCGGGGGTGAATTTCACGGCGTTCGACAGCAGATTGACGAAGATCTGCTTGACCGCGCGGCGGTCGGCCAGCACCGAAATCGAGCTGTCGAGCTTGGCGTCGAGCGTCAGGTGCTTGTCCTCGGCGCGGCCGGAAACCACGCGCAGCGACTCGGCGAGGATGTTCGACAGGTCGAGCTGTTCCATGTCGAGCTTCATGCGGCCGGCCTCGATCTTCGACATGTCGAGGATGTCGTTGATGACTTCCAGCAGGTATTTCCCCGATGTCAGGATGTCGTGGCAGTACTCCTGGTACTTGTCGGAGCCGAGCACGCCGAACATGCCGCTGCCCATGATCTCGGAGAAGCCGATGATGGCGTTCAGGGGCGTGCGCAGTTCGTGGCTCATATTGGCGAGGAATTTCGATTTCGCCTGGTTGGCTTCCTCGGCGCGGTTCTTCTCCTGCGAGTATTTTTCGGCGAGATCGGCGAGCTCTGCCTGCGAGCGCTTGAGGTCGAGCACGTTGGCGCGCAGGCGGCCGTCGTTCTCGATCAGCTTCTGCTCGTGCTCCTTGATGCGGGTGATGTCGGTGCCGACCGAAACGTAGCCGCCGTCCTTGGTGCGGCGCTCGCTGATGTGCAGCCAGCTGCCGTCGTCGAGCTGTGCTTCGAAGGTGCGCGCGCCCGGGGCCTGCGCGCCGGTTTCCTGCAGGCGGGTGCGAACCTCCGGCATGCTGCCGACCTCGATCACCGTTTCATACGACGTGCCGGGGGTAACCGCCGAGTCCGGCAGCTTGTGCAGGCGCTGGAAGTGCGAATTGCAGAGCACCAGGCGGTCCTCGGCATCCCACAGCACGAAGGCCTCGGGAATGGTCTCGATCGCGTCGCGCAGCCGCAAATCCGCTTCCACGGTCTTCTCGGCGAGGCTCTTCTGCTCGGTGATGTCGACGGCGATGCCGATCAGATGCAGCCCGCCATCGGCGGCGGCCTGGCTGAGCTCGCAGCGGACGCGAAGCCAGATCCAGTGGCCGTCGGTGTGCTGCATACGGAAAGTCTGGTCGATATGGTCGAGCTTGCCGCCGATCAACTGGTCGGCGATCGCGAACAGGTCGATGTCGTCGGATTTCACCAGCGCGTTGACCTCGCCGAAGGTGAGCAGGTCGTTGCGGGAGTCGAGGCCGAGCATGGTGAACATCGACTGCGACCAGAAGATCCGCCCGCGCGACAGGTCCCAGTCCCACAGGCCGCAGCGGCCGCGGTTCAGCGCGGTATCGATACGGCCGCGGACGGCGTCGTTGATGAGGTCGCCCTCGCGGGCGCGGGTCGATTGCCAGTGGAAGGCGAAGCCGAGGATCAGCACGACGAACCCCGTGGTTGCGGACAGTGTTACCGAGAGTGCGGCATCCGATCCCCACAGGGGATCGTTCTTCTCCTGGATGACGATGACCTGGCCGGGCAGCGACTTGACCAGTCTGGAGATCGCCATCGCGCCGTTGCCGTTCGGCAGCGTCATGTCGTTGACGACGCCCTGCTGGCCGGGGGCGGCGAGCAGTTGCGCGGTGCTGATGACGTCGAGCACGCGGTCGCTGCCGGCAAGGCCGTCCTCGATCGGCAGGCGCGCGAGCACGCGGTGATCGGCGCTGCTGATGATGATGTGGCGGTTGCTGTTGACCCCCCAGGAGGGGAGCATCTCCGGCAGCAGGCTCTGCAGCTTTTCGAGATTGGCGGCGCGATCCTGCCGGACCGAGGCGAGGCGGTCGATGCGCTCGGCAAGCAGGTCGGTGAGGGCGGCGAGATCGCGCTTCATCGCGGCGCGTTTCTGCCGGGTCTGGTCGATCACCTGGACGAACGCGCCGAGGCAGATGGTGATCAGGAAGGCGATGATGAGCGTGGGCACGGCGCGGCGGAGCGCCGGCTCGGCGATCAGCAAGCGGTGATAGGCAGGTTTTGCGATCGATTGCGCCAATCCCTTGATCGAATCGGATTGGACACACGCGTTCGCGGCATGCGCTCGCGCCATGCTTTGGACCCCCGCCGAAGGCTTTTTGCACACTGTCCGGAAGAACCCCACGTCGCTTCCGAATCACAGCGATTTGAATCCGTTTTTTCCGGGCTGTCGAGAGTCAACGATTCGTTAATTCGAAATAAATCTTGTCCAACGGAGAATCGGTCGCTCGAAAACGAGTCCGAAACGGGAACGGCCCCGCAAGACTACGCGGAGACGACGTGAAGCCTACGCGCGCGGCGGTTCGGCGTGGCTGATGACGCGCTTGATGGTGGGGAAGGCGCGGCGCAGTGCGCGTTCGATCTCGTCGACGCATTGGTGCACCTTGATGACGCTCATCGAGGGCGCGGCGCGGCAATGGAAGTTGACGATCTCGCCGGCGTCGGTGTCGCGGACCCGCACATTGTGGATGTCGTGGATCGCGCCGGCGGCGGCAAAGCCGGTGAGCGCAGCCTTGATCTCCTCGAC
>JAQSDT010000711.1 GCA_029946075.1 bacterium
CCGATCGTGCGCAATCCCGGCACGGTGACCGCCGGCAACGCCTCCGGTGTCAATGACGGCGCGGCGGCGATGATCCTCGCCTCCGAAGCTGCGGTGAAAAAGCACGGCCTGACGCCGCGCGCGCGTATCCTCGGCCTCGCTTCGGCGGCGGTGCCGCCGCGCATCATGGGCATCGGCCCGGTGCCGGCGACGCGGAAGCTGATGGAACGGCTCGGCAAGAAGATCGGCGACTTCGATTTGATCGAGCTCAATGAAGCCTTCGCCTCGCAGGGCATAGCCTGCCTGCGGCAACTGGGCGTCAAGGACGATGCCGACTTCGTCAATCCGCATGGCGGCGCCATCGCGCTCGGCCATCCGCTCGGCATGAGCGGCGCGCGGCTGGCGTTGACGGCGGTGCACGGCATGGAGAAGCGGGGCGGGAAGCTTGCCTTGGCAACCATGTGCGTCGGCGTCGGTCAGGGCGTTGCGGTCGCCATCGAAAAGTTGAACTGAAACAACGTCTTGGGAAGGCGCAAAACAGCGCTTTCCCGGATTAGTTATGTCATATAATGATCTGGCGGTGCGCTCGGACGCGCGCGGCCGGGGAGGAATGCGTCATGACATTGGTCTATCCGTTGCAATCGCTCGCCGCGCATCCGCCGCGGCTGTCCCCCGGCTACAAGAGCACGGTCAAGCGCTCGCCGTCGAAGCCGCTGATCCCGATGCGCCACACGCTGTCGGAACTGACCGGTCCCGTGTACGGCCACGAGACCGTGCGAGAACACGACCACGATCTGACAATTCAGGGCAAGGGCGAGCCGATCGGCGAGCGCATCATCGTACACGGCCATGTGCTCGATGAAGACGGTCGCGGCGTGCCGAACACGCTGGTCGAACTCTGGCAGGCCAACGCCTGCGGCCGCTACATTCACGTCGTCGACCAGCATCCCGCGCCGCTCGATCCGAATTTCACCGGCGCCGGCCGCGCGCAATCGGATGCGCAAGGCTATTATCGTTTCGTCACCATCCGCCCCGGCGCCTACCCCTGGGGCAACCATCACAATGCCTGGCGTCCGGCCCACATCCACTTCTCGGTGTTCGGCCACTCCTTTGTTTCGCGTCTGGTCACGCAGATGTACTTCCCCGGCGATCCCCTGTTTCCGTTCGATCCGATTTTCAATTCGGTCACCGACGCCAGGGCGCGCGACCGGATGATCTCCTCGTTCGATCTGGAAAACACCAAGCCGGATTGGGCGCTGTGCTATCGCTTCAACATTGTGCTGCGCGGGCGCAACGCCACGCCGATGGAGACCAAGTAAGTGCAACAGTCCAAGCCGGATGGTGTCACCCCGTCGCAGACCGTTGGTCCGTATTTCGCCTACGGCCTGACGCCGGGCACGAAGTACGACTGGAACGACGCCTTCACCGGCAATCTCGTTACGGCGGATACGTCGGGCGAGCGCATTCGCATCGAGGGCCAGGTGTTCGACGGCGACGGCGCCGTCGTGCCGGACTGTATGCTGGAAATCTGGCAGGCGGATGCGCAGGGGCGCTTCTCCGATCCGCAGGACAAGAAGGCGCTGCCGAACTCGTCGTTCAAGGGTTTTGGGCGGGTCGGCACCGATTCGAAGGGCGGCTACGCCTTCGATACCATCAAGCCGGGCTCTGTTCCCGATCCCGACGGCAAGCCGCAGGCACCGCATATCGTGCTCGCGATCTTCGCGCGCGGCATGCTCCTGCAGAATTACTCGCGGATCTATTTCGACGGGGAGGCCGCCAACGCTGCCGATCCGGTATTGGCGCTGGTCCCGGCCGACCGCCGCGCCACGCTGATCGCGACGCGCCAGCCGGGAACGGGGAGCGCGGTCTACCGCTTCGATGTCCATCTGCAGGGCGACAAAGAGACGGTGTTCTTCGACGTTTGAGGCGCCGCTGCCGGGGAGCGTGGAATGATCGTCGGACGTCAGCAGGATGTTACCGTTGCGGCGACGGCCGTGATGGAGCGAACGTCCGATCCGCGCTTGCGCGAGATCATGGTGTCGCTGGTCAAGCACCTGCACGGCTTCGTTCGTGACGTCAGGTTGACCGAAGCGGAGTTCCGCGAAGCGGCCGCACTTCTCGTCGAATTGGGCCGGCAATCGACCGATACGCACAACGAAGTCGTGCTGATTGCCGGATCGCTCGGCGTTTCCTCGCTGGTCTGCCTGCTGAACAATGGCGACCAGGGCAATACCGAGACGGCGCAATCGTTGCTCGGGCCGTTCTGGCGGCTGAATTCCCCGCGCGTCGAAAACGGCGGCTCGATCGTTCGCTCCGAAACGCCGGGCGCGCCCCTCTTCGTCACGGGACGCGTCGTCGACCATGCCGGCCATCCGGTTGCCGGGGCGGAGGTGGATGTCTGGCACGCCTCGCCGGTCGGTCTTTACGAGAACCAGGACCCCGAACAGGCGGAGATGAACTTGCGCGGCAAGTTCACGACCGATGCCGATGGTCGCTTCGCCTTTCGCTCGGTGATGATGGTCGGCTATCCGATCCCGACCGATGGCGTGGTCGGTCGGCTGCTCAAGGCGCAGGATCGGCATCCCTACCGGCCGGCGCATCTGCATGCGCTGATCGTCAAGCCGGGATTCAAGGTATTGATCTCGCAGGTGTACGATCCCGCCGATCCGCACATCAACAGCGACGTGCAGTTTGGCGTGACCAGGGCGTTGATGGGTGATTTCGTGCGTCATGACGCGCCGCATCCGACCGCGGCAGACGTTCAGTTGCCCTGGTACTCGCTTGAATATGTCTACCGGATGGAAGCCGGCGAGGCCGTGTTGCCGCGCCCGCCGATCAAGTAGTTGCGCAAACGCCATGGCTGCAACGATGGCGACTGAACGTCAGTCTCCGGCAGGCGCCAAATTCCTGATGGGGTTGATCGGTTCGCCGATCGCGGCATCGGCAGCACCGGCGATGCATGAAGCGGCGGCCGAAGCGCTCGGCGCCCGCTGCCACTACCAGCTCATCGAAATCGCCGGTGCCGACCAGGCCGCCTTGCGTTCGCTGCTGGACGGCGTGCGGCGGCTCGGCTTTGCCGGCGTCAACGTCACCTTTCCCTACAAGGAAGCGGTGCTGCCCCTGCTTGACGAAATATCGCCGCGTGCGCGCGATATCGGCGCGATCAACACCGTCGTGGTGCGTGAGGGACGACTGGTCGGATACAACACCGACACGTCAGGCTTCGAGCGTGCCGCCCGTGATCTCGTCAAATCGTCCGGCCACGGCGCCGTGGCGCTGATCGGCGCCGGCGGCGTCGGCAAGGCGATCGCGTTCGCGCTGGCGAGTCTCGGCGTTGCCGAACTGCGGATATTCGACACCGATCGCGCCAAGGCGGCCCAGCTCGCGCGCCAGCTCGAAGGCCGTCTGGCGGCGCGCACGGGCGATCGCATCGAGGATGCGGTGGATGGCGTCGTCGGTCTCATCAACGGAACGCCGATCGGCATGTTGCCGGATTGCGGCATGCCCGTGCATGAAAGCCTGTTGCACAGCCGGATGTGGGTGGCCGATGCCGTCTATACGCCGCTCTGGACCCCGCTGCTGACGGCGGCCAAGGCAAAGGGCGCGGCGGTCATGAGCGGCCGCGATCTCGCGGTCTTTCAGGCGGCCGATGCGTTCGAGCTGTTTACCGGATTGAAGCCGCAGGTATCGGCGATCGGAGACGCATTCGACGGCGCGATGGCGCAGCGGTACGGGGCGGCGCGCTAGACGCCGCGCCCGGCGATTGCTGTAATGCCGCCTCGACCCGCGCTCCATCGAGGCAATCCCCATGGCGAAAATCAGGATCGGTCTGGCCGGCTGCGGCTTCGTGTCGGAGCTGCATATGTACGCTTACCGGCGCGTCTACGGCGTGGACGTCGAGGTCAGGGCGGTCGCGGCGCGCGGCGATCATGTCGTCGAATTCGCCCGCAAGCACGGGATTGCGAACGTCCATCGCAGTTTTGGCGATCTGATCGCCGACCGCGATCTCGACGTGATCGACATCTGCACGCCGCCGAATCTTCACGCGTCGATGATCGTCGAGGCGATGCAGGCCGGCAAGCACGTGATCTGTGAAAAGCCGTTCAGCGGCTATTTCGGCCGCGATGGCGATAATGCTCCGATCGGCAAGCACGTACCGAAGGCGCTGATGTATGAGCGCGTGATGGAGGAAATGGCCGCGACCCGGGCTGCGATCGAAAACACCGGCAAGCTCTTCATGTATGCCGAGGACTGGATCTACGCGCCGGCCGTGACCAAGACCGCGGAGATGCTTCGCGCGACGAAGGACAAGATCCTGTTCATGAAGGGCGAGGAGAGCCACAGCGGCTCACATGCCGCCCACGCCGCGCAATGGGCGATGACCGGCGGCGGTTCGCTGATCCGGATGGGATGTCATCCGTTGTCGGCGGTGCTGTATCTCAAGCAGGTCGAAGCTCGCGCGCGAGGGGAGACGATTGCAGTTGCCAGCGTCACCTGCGACGTCGGCAACGTCACGGCGATTCTCAAGCCGGAGGAACGCACCTACATCAAGGCCAATCCGGTCGATGTCGAGGATTGGGGCACGCTCACCGCAACCTTCTCCGACGGCACCAAGGCCACGGTATTTTCAGGCGACATGATCATGGGCGGCGTCCGCAACCTGATCGAAACCTACACCAGCGGCGGCTCGCTGTTCGCCAACATTACGCCGAACAACCACATGATGAGCTACCAGACGTCGGAAGAAAAACTGGCCGGCGTCTACATCACCGAAAAGGTCGATCGCAAGACCGGCTGGCAATATGTCTGCCTCGAAGAGGAATGGACGCGCGGGTACTTGCAGGAAATCCAGGATTTCATGGAATGCGTCGCCACCGGCAGGCAACCGCTGTCGGACCTGTCGCTGGCGTTCGAGACCATCAAGGTGAACTACGCCGGCTACTGGGCGGCCGAGGAGGGGCGGCGTATCAAGCTGTGATGCGCGGGCTGCGTCCTTAACCTCACCCCGCTTGCGGGGAGAGGTCGGATTGCATCGCTAGATGCAATCCGGGTGAGGGGGTACAGGTCCCTCCATAGAGCTGAGTTCGCGGAGAGAGCCCCTCACCTCGACCCTCTCCCCGCAAGAGCGGGGCGAGGGAGAAGACAGGAGCCCTACGCCGAATACACCGACGATTTCGGCAGCGGGAAGACCGGGTCCTGCGTCCGGATGTTGGTCGGCCAGGCTACCGAAATATGCTCGCCGGCATTCTGCATCACGACCGGGGTCGAGCGTTCGTTCTGGCCGGACATCGGCGTACCGGGCTTGAAGAACTTGACGCCATAACCCTGGATCGTGCCGCCGGCGGGAATGTCGACGTCGAGCGCCGCCTTGCGGATCGCCTCGGGGTCGAAGCCGCCGTATTTGTCCTTGGCGACGGGCAACACGTTGTTGAGCAGGATCCAGGTCTGGTTGAAACCCATCGAGCAGTGCGGCGGCACGTCGGTCGCGCCGGTCTTTTCCTTGTAGCGCGCGATCATGACCTTGGTGAGATCGCCGATCCCCGGCGCGAGCTTGGAGGCATCGAGCAATTGCGCCGGCACCGGATCGATATTGCAGAAATTGTCGATATCGGCGCCGAACGTGGCGCGCAGCTTGTCGAGCTGGCTGTAGCCGGCGCCGTTACCGAACAGCATCTTGAACTTCAGCCCGCTCTCGCGCGCCTGGCGCAGGAACAGGGTGATGTCCGGATTGTAGCCGGCATGCGAGATCACGTCCGGCCGGGCGCGCTTGAGCTTGGTCACCAGCACCGAGAGATCGGGCGCGGAAGCCGAATAGCCTTCGCGGAGCACGACCTGCAGGCCGGCTTCCTTCGAATAGGTTTCGTCGGCGGCGGCGACGCCGACGCCGTAGGGGCCGTCCTCATGGATCAACGCGACCTTGACGTCCTTGGGGTCCATGCCAAGTTTTGCCTTGGCGTGTTCGGAAATGAAGCCGGCAAAGGCCTGGCCATACTGGTCGGAATGGATCTGCGCGCGGAAGACGTATTGCAGGTTCTTGTCCTTGAACACCGCGGTCGAGACTGCAGTGGTGATCCAGAGGATTTTCTTCTGCTGCTCGACCTTGGCCGCCAGCGGCACCGCGTGCGAACTGGCATAGACGCCGTTGATGATGTCGATCTTTTCCTGGTCGATCAGGCGATTGGCTTCGTTGATCGCCACATCGGGTTTGCTCTGGGAATCGGCCGCGACGGCAGCGACCTTGTATTTGCCGCCGATGCCGCCCTTCTCGTTGACGAGGTCGATGGCGATCTGCGCGCCGATCGAGGAAGCCACCGATCCGCCGGCGGCGAAAGGTCCGGTCAAATCGTAGATCAGACCGATGCGTACCGTCTCGGCTTGCGCCTGTGCGCGGGTCCAGTCGAAGCTGAATGCAGCGGCAGCAGCCGCTGACGTCTTCAGCAGCGTTCTGCGTGAAGTGGGCATCGCGTCCTCCCTGTAACCGTCGTTTTGACGGCATTGTGCTTGCCGCAAAGTATTGGGAGGAAGCCCTGCGAAGTCAACGCAAGCGCGGCCGATATGCTATCGACGTTAGCAGCATGTGCAGCAAATGACGACCGGATGCGGTGCAGCAATCCGAGGCTTGCCCGCTATTCCACCACGGCATGATCCGGCGGCGCCGATTGCGCGCGCAGCACGGCCTTGGTCGAACCGATCATGACGGCGAGCGGGATGACGACGATCACGAAGATCATCACCATCTGGTAGTCCTGCGAGAACGCGATGATCTGGGCCTGCGTCTTGACCATCGCATCCGCCATGGCGCGGCCGGCGTCGGTGGTGAGGTCGATCATGCCGCGTATGCCGGGCATCTGCAGGGCGTGGTTGAACGGGTTGACGTGCTCCGACAGCACCGAATAGACGCGGCGCGATCCCTGCGTCAGTTCCGAGATCACGATGGAAATGCCGATCGAGCTGGCGACGTTGCGCATCAGGGTCAGCATCGAGGTGCCGTCGGTGCGCAGGTGGTTGGGCAGCGTCAGGAACGCCACCGTCGAGAGCGGCACGAACACGAGGCCGAAGCCGAAACCCTGCAGCACGCTGATGACGACGATTTCGGTCACGCCGGTCATGTCGGTCCAGCCGGTCATGTAGAACAGCGAGAAGCCGGTGATGCTGAGGCCGGTGATGATCAGCGTGCGCGCCTCGATGTAGCGCATCATGCGGCCGACCAGCATCATGGCGACGAAGGTGCCGCAGCCGCGGCTCGCCAGCAGCAGGCCTGCGGTGATGATGGGGTAGCCGATCACGTTCTGCAGGAACGGCGAGGACAGCGCCATGGTCGAGAACAGCACGAGGCCCATCACGGCCATGAACACACAGCCGCTGACGAAGTTTTTGTCCTTGAACAGCGCGAACTGGATGAACGGCTTCGATGTCGTCAGCGAATGGGCGAAGAAATAGTAGAACCCGATCGCCGAGACGATGAACTCGGCGATGATCTCGCCGGATTCGAACCAGCCGAGCTGCTCGCCGCGGTCGAGTGCCAGCTGCAGCGAGCCGATCGCGACCGCAAGCGCCGTGAAGCCGAACCAGTCGAAGCGCAGCGCCATGTCTTTCCTGGTCTCGTCCATGAAGATCATGAGGCCGAGCACGGTGAAGATGCCGAACGGCAGGTTGACGAAGAACACCCAGTGCCAGGAATAGCTTTCGGTCAGCCATGCCCCGAGCGACGGGCCCATGATCGGCCCCATCATCACGCCCATGCCCCAGATCGACATCGCCTTGGCGCGCTCGTGCAGCGCATAGGAGTCGAGCATCACGGCCTGCGACAGCGGCACCAGCGCCGCGCCGAACACGCCCTGCATCAGGCGGAACACCACCATCTGGTTGATGTCCTGCGCGAGGCCGCACAGCACCGAAGCGATGGTGAAGCCGCCGGAGCAGATGATGAAGATGCGCTTGCGGCCGAAGCGGTTGGCGATCCAGCCTACCGGCGCCGTCATGATCGCGGCGGCGACGATGTAGGACGTCAGCACCCAGTTGATCTGGTCCTGCGACGCCGACAGCGTGCCCTGCATATAGGGCAGCGCGACGTTGGCGATGGTGGTGTCCAGCGCCTGCATGATGGTCGCCGTCATGGCGCAGATCGTCACCATGTTCCGGCGCAGGCCGGGAACCGAGGCGGATACTGTGCCGGGTGACGCCATGGCGGATCAGTCGTGTTCCTGATTGGCCACCGCCGGCGTGAAGCCGAGCAGCGCCGCCAGCGAGCGGCGATGGTTGGTATCGATCGTGGCGTAGACGCTCATGCCGGCTTTCAGCTTGCGGACGAACTTGTCGTTCTGGTCGAAATAGATCCGCACCGGCACGCGCTGGACGACCTTGACGAAATTGCCCGAGGCGTTCTGCGGCGGCAGGATTGCGAACTGCGCGCCGGTGCCGGGCGACAGCGAGCCGATCGTGCCCTTGAAGATGTGGTTGGGGAACGCGTCGACCTCGAGCTTCACCGCCTGGCCTGTTGTCACATAGGTCAGATCGGATTCTTTCGGGTTGGCGTCAACCCACGGGTTTGCGGTGTCGATGATGCTGAACACCGGCGAGCCCGCGACGACGAAGCGGCCGAGCTGAATCTGCTCGACCTGCGTCGCGGTGCCGGCCATCGGTGCGCGCATCACGGTATGATCGAGATTGCGCTGGGCCTGGTCGAGCGCCGCCTGCGCCTGCGCGTAGGGCGGGAATTCGGCGATCGGCAATTCGGGATTGCCGAGCAGTTGCGCCCTGGCCGTCGCGATCTTCTGCTGCAACAGCTGAAACTGTGCGCTCGCGGTCACCAGCGCGGTCGAGGCGTTGTCGAGATCAAGCTGCGAGCCGACACTGTTCTTCACCAGCGACGATTTGCGTTCGACGTCGCGCCGCTTCAGGTCCATGCCCTGCTGCGACAGTTCGCCCATCTGGCCGTAGATCTTCAAATCCGCGATCAGATTGTCATAGGTGACCTTGGCTTGCGCCAGCGTCGCTTTGGCCTGCGCCACCGCGAGGCGGAACGGCACCGGATCGATCTCGAACAGCACGTCGCCGGGCTTGACCTGCTGACCTTCCTTCACGACGACCCGTTCGATCTTGCCGGAGATATCCGGCGTGATCAGCACCTTCTGCGCGCCCACATAGGCATCGTCGGTGGTCACGTAGCGGCCACCATTGAGATAGAAGGTGACGCCTGCCACGGCGGCCACCAGCGGCAACACCACCAGCAGCAGGAAGCGGCGATAGCGGCGCATGCCGGCCATCAGCCGGCGGCGCGGTTCGGCGGCCAGTTTTGGCCGCGGCGTCGCGGGGCTGGCTTTTTGCTCGGGCGGGAATTTGAGAACGGGATCAGCCATAGCGCTGCTCCTTCCTGGGAGGTTCGCTCACGGGATTCTGCACCGCGTTGCGAACGTTTTCCTTGATCTGGTCGAGTTGGGTGAGCAGGCGGTGCGCGTCGGCGGGGTTGATGCCCTCCAGCGCGGTCGCCGTCAGTTCGGAGCGGAGACCCGCCAGCTTGCCGAGCAGCGGGCGCGCGGCCTTCTTCAGATAGAGACGGTTGACGCGGCGGTCGGTCTCGTCGCCGCGGCGCTCGATCCAGCCATTGTCGCAGAGCTTGTCGATCAGCCGTGTCAGCGTGATCGGCTGCATCTCCATCTGTTCGGCGAGTTCGGACTGCTTCAGCCCCTCGGTGCGCTCGATCTTGGCCAGAACCGCCCATTGCGCGCGGGTGATGCCGTAGCGGGCGGCCTGCCGGTCGGCATAGGCGCGCATCATGCGCTGCACCTCGCCGAGCGTGAACAGGAAGTTCATATCCACCGAACCGCGCATCAGCCAAATCTCCATAAGCTTCGGATATAATAAGCTAGCTTATGAATTCCGCATGGCCGGTTAACGGTGACGTGACCCGCTCCCAGCACATGGCTGGGAACCGAGCCCCTCCCGGGCTATGGGATTGGCCCCCGAAATGCTATGCAATGGCCGAAATGACCCTGGCCAAGCCGACATTCCCCGCGCCCGATCACGATCATGGCCGCTGCACTGCGGAAGCGATGACCCATGCCGAAGCGGTGTGCGTGCGGCGGGCGCAGAAATTCACTCCGATCCGGCGCCAGGTGCTGCAGGCGCTGCTGTCGAGCCATCGGCCGCTCGGGGCCTATGAAGTGATCGACGAACTCGCCAAATCGATGCCGCGGCCGGCGCCGATCACGGTCTACCGCGCGCTGGATTTTCTGATGGAGAACGGCCTCGTCCACCGGATCGAGAGCCGCAACGCCTTCCTCGCCTGCGCGCATGATCATGACGAGACCTCGATGGTCGCGTTCCTGATCTGCGATCATTGCGGCTCGGTCGGCGAGATTCCGGCTGCACCCGTCGCGCAAAGCCTGAATGCGGCGGCGCGCGCGTCCGGGTTTGCGCCGAAACTGTCGGTCGTGGAAATCGCCGGCACCTGCGCGCACTGCCAGAAATAACAACAACGCGGCGATCAAGCCGGCCACGAGGATAAATGTCGTCCAATCCAGTTCAATCTTCCGCCGCCCGGGCGCTCACCCCGGGCGCCATCGCCTTGATGCTGATGCTGTGCCTGAGCTGGGGCTTCAACCAGATCGCGGTGAAGCTGGCGCTGCCCGACGTGCCGCCGATGATGCAGGCCCTGTTACGCTCCGTCGGCGCACTGCCGGTGATGCTGTTCGCGGGCTGGGTGCGCGGCGTCAAATTCTTCGAACGCGACGGTTCGCTCGGACCGGGCCTTCTGGCCGGCACGCTGTTTGGCATCGAGTTCGTGCTGATCTTTACGGGTCTCGTCTTCACCTCGGCGTCGCGCGCGGCGGTGTTTCTCTACACCGCGCCGTTCTTCGTCGCGCTCGGTTCATACCAGTTTCTCGGCGAACGCCTCAGCGCGCTGCAATGGAGCGGGCTCGGCCTCAGCTTCGCGGGCGTCGCGCTCGCGATCGGCGTGCCGCAGCCCAATGTCGACGCGACGGTGCTGCTCGGCGATCTCCTCGTCGTGTGCGGCGGCGCGCTGTGGGGCGCGACCACACTGATCGCCAAGGGTACCCGGCTGCGCAACGCCGCACCGGAGAAGGCGCTGAGCTACCAGGTCGCGATATCGATCCCGATCCTCGGCGGCGCCTCGTGGCTGTTCGGCGAGAAGATCACGCACATGCCGGGCCTGCTGTCGGTCTCGCTGCTGGCCTACCAGGCGTTCTGGGTGGTGGGCTGCACCTTCGTGCTGTGGTTCGCGCTGGTGAAGACCTATTCGGCGAGTAAATTGTCGTCGTTCACCTTCATCACGCCGCTGTTCGGCGTCGTCGCCGCCTATTTCATCATGCACGACACCCTGACGATCACCTTCGGCCTCGCGGCGCTGCTGGTCATCCTCGGGCTCTATCTCGTCAACAAGCCGGACCCGAAGGTGACACCGGATCCGAATCTGCCGGCGTGATCGGAAAACCCGTCATCCTGAGGTGCGAGCGCTTGCGAGCCTCGAAGGATGAGCGGCCCCACTGTGGCCGTCCGCCCCTCGAGGGCTGCGCTGCGCGCGGCCACCTCAGGGGTGAACGCAATTGCGTTCATCCCCGGGGTGACGGATAACTCAATCACGGTGCCACGGCTTCACAGCGGGCCGAGCACGCCCCAGCGAAAATCGCAAAACTGCTTCGCGGCGATCGCGACGCCGCTGCTGATGATCTCCCGGTGCCCGGCCGAGGCGACCCTGAGCTCTTCGTCGCGGTTGATGATCGAGCCGGCTTCGAGCAGCACGGCGGGCATCCGCGTCTTTTTCAGCACGATCAGCTTGTCGTAGCTGTAGACCCCGGTTTCCTCGTTCAGCAGCGGATGCTGGTAGCGGCCCATGATGGCTTGCGAATATTGCCGCGCATATTGCAGGCCCTGCGCTTTCATTTCCTTGGCCACCAGTTCGGCAAACCGAAGGCTGGTGCCGAACTCCGGATTGTTGCGCGAGACGAACACGGAATGGCCGCCGAAGCGGTCGCTGTAATAGCGCTTCTTGCCCTCGAACTCCCATTCATCGAGGAACTTGTCGGGCACCGAATCATGATGGATCGACAGAAAGAGATGTGCGCCGAGATTGTTGGCGGTGTCGACGCGCCGGACCAGGCTGCGCCGCGCCTTGCCCTCGGTCAGCAGCAGTTTTGTTTCCGTGAAGCCTTCGGCCTTCAGCTTCTCCTCGACCCGTCGCGCCAGCCGCAGATTGTAGGTGAATTCGGAGACGTTCCGCGCGCTCATGGCGCCCTCGGATTCGGCAGTGTGGCCGACGTCGACGATGATGCGGAATTTGGAAGGATCGCATCTCGGCTTGAGGGCCGCGGCGAGGCTCAGATTCAGCGGTCCCAGCGCGGCAAGCTTGACGGTGCCGGATGCTGCCGTTGCGGCAGGTTTTGGCGTAGTAGCCGGTTTCGGTGTTGCGGCGGGCTTCGCCGCGGCGTTGCGCTTCGGCGGCGTGGCTTGCCTGGCTGGTGCGGCTGCTTTCGGCGAGGCAGCAGGCCTGGCTGGCTTTCCAGGCTGCGCCGCGTTCTTCCTTCCCGATCCCTTGAAGAGATCCGACAGCCAGCCGGCGTGGCTGACGTCGATCGGCAGCAATATCGAAAAGGCCAATGCAGCGATGACGATGCGTTGGCGCGGCGCTGCGCGAAAGCTGATTCTCGCCCGTTGTTTGGCCGACGACAGCAATCTCTGCTTCCCCAGAATGGCTTCCGTCCGAACTGCACTATGAACGATGAAACGCCGGAAATATATTCCGATTCGGGCAGCCGTTCGCAGGCTCAAATTTTCTTGCCGGCCTTGATCTCGTTGAAGGTGACGAGCGCGCGCTCGAATTTTTCGTTGAACAGCCACATCGCGTCGAGAATTTCGCGGAAGGTCGCCGACGTCCTGGCACGGTCGGCCTTGCCATAGGCGAACATGCTGTTGTTGCGCAGGTAGCCCATGATCTTCGGATCGGACACGCGGTAGCCGAGCAAATTGCCCGACCTCATCGCGGCCTTGGTGGGCGAAGGTACGATCTGGATGAGCTCAAAAAGCCTTAACTGGTCGATCGGGTCCGGAAGTGTTTTCGCAATGGCCGGGATTTGCTGGAACAGTTCGGCATGGGCGTTCATCAGTCCGTCGCGCACCGCGGTCCAGTGATTGTAGCGGTGGTCGGAACCGCCGACCCGTGCCTCTTCCCTGTCGTCGCGCGCATTCAGCGCGGCATCCAGCGCTGTGATTTGTGGCTTGATTGCAGCCCATTTCTTGCGGCCGTTCTGATCCTCGGCCGGGCCGGTCTGAAAGCTTCCCTTGTATTTGTTGGAGCGCGCATTGCCGATGTTCTGGTTGCCGTTGGTCTCGGCGAAGAACATGCCGAGGCTGATGCGGCCGGCGGTTTCGATGTTGGCGGCATCGAGGCCCCTGGCGCGGGCGATGGCCATGCCGAGGTCGGCGACGTCCTTGAAGGGTGTCGCCGAATTCTGCGCGCCCGCGGGCGGCGCCTGCATGACCTCGAAAATGCTCTTGTATTCGTCGATCAGCGGCTCGGTGTCGGCGTCGAAATAGGCCGGCGGAATTCCGAACTTGTTGGGCCGTCCGATCCTGGACGGCAGAACGTCGGAAAGGTCCTTGCGGGCGCTCATCATGTTGTTGCGCGCGAGGTAGAGCGCCTGTCCCGGCAGATTGGGCAGGCCCTGCTTCGCATTGATCTGCGCGCGCCGCTGGCTCAGGATCGCCTTGAAGCTGCTGACGGCCTCGTTGTAGGTGCCGAGCGCCTGCGATTGCGCTTCCGTGAGCGCGGCCGGCTGGCTCATCGCCGGCGTCGTCACGAGGAGCGCGAGCGCGAGAGCGGACGCCGCGACGAGGCTTCTTGCGGTCATGGCCTAGTCCGTCTCGATCGGCAGCGCGGCGTCCTTGGCCCACTCGCCCATCGAGCCGTCATAGAGCGTCAGATTGTCGTAACCGAGCCGATGCAGCAGGAACAGGTCGATCGTGGCCGAGATGCCGCCGCCGCAATAGGCGACGACGCGCTTGTCCCTGGTAATGCCCTGTGCCCTGAATTTCATTTCCGCATCCGCCAGCGGCACGAACGCCTTGGTCTGCGGATCGAGCAGCGTGGCCGCCGAGACGTTGCAGCTGCCGGGCACGCGACCGCGGCGGCCGTAGCGGCTCGGCTCCAGCCCCTTGTGGAATTGCGGGCCGAGTGCGTTGACGACGACGGTGCCCTTTTCGGACGTCGCCGCGAGCGTCTGGTGCTTGTCAAGGAAGAAGCCGCCCTTCGGTTTCGCCTTGAACGTCGCCGGTGGGTATCCGCTTGCCGCACCGGTTTCGAGCGGTCGCCCCTCGAGCTTCCATTTATCGAGGCCGCCGTCGAGCACGGCCATGTTTTCATAGCCCAGCGACGTCAGCATCCACCAGAACCGCGTCGCCCACATCGGCGTGCCGATGCTGTAGAGCACGACCTTGCTGCTGTCGGAGATTCCGTGACGGCCGAACGCGGCCTTGAGTTGCGCGACGTCTGGCATCATGAAGCGCAGTTCGGTGCCGGAGTCCGAGAACTCGCCCTGCAGGTCGAGGAAGTCAGCGCCCGGTATATGCCCGGCCTCGAACGTATGCTTTCCGGGGACGGCGATATAGGGGACGTTGCTGCCTTCCGGCGCGGGCTCGAGATAGGTGGTGCAATCGAACAGGCGGAGGTTGGGCTGACCGAGAATTCCGGCGAGTTCCGCCGTGGTGATCAGCTCGTTGGTCGCGGACATGCCGTAGCCTCCCTTGTTTTGCGGGATGCTACGGTGCGCAGGCCGCCATGAAAAGGCGGCGAGCCCCAGGCCTGCCCTTCCAATCCAGCGATTCCTGTCCAATATAGGGGTTAAGGGAAGACGGGGTCGTGCTGCCCTCGGCTTCGACCGTGATGGCCGGGTAAGTCATTGAATTTACATATTAAAATCTCATCAAATGACGATGCGCGCGCAGCTTTCGCCGTCCCCTTGGTGAATGTCGCCAAAACCTGATATTCGAGGCCCCATGAACAAGCCCGAAATGATCCCGCAAGACGACATCGCCGGCCCCGCTGCCCGGCATCAAACCACCCAGGTCATGGTCGGCAATGTCGCCGTCGGCGGCGGTGCGCCGATCGTCGTGCAGTCGATGACCAACACCGACACCGCCGACGTCGAAGGCACGATCGCGCAGGTCGCGGCGCTGTCGCGCGCGGGCTCCGAGATGGTGCGCATCACCGTCGATCGCGACGAAGCCGCGGCCGCCGTTCCGCATATCCGCGACGGCCTGCGCAAGCTCGGCGTCACCACGCCGCTGATCGGCGACTTCCATTACATCGGCCACAAGCTGCTCGCCGACTATCCGGCCTGCGCCGAAGCGCTCGACAAGTACCGCATCAATCCCGGCAATGTCGGCTTCAAGAACAAGCGCGACACGCAGTTCGCCGACATCATCGAGATCGCCAACAAGTACAACAAGGCGGTCCGCATCGGCGCCAATTGGGGTTCGCTCGACCAGGAACTGCTCACCAAGCTGATGGACGAGAACACGGCCTCGCCGAACCCGCGCGACGCCCGCGCGGTGACGCGTGAAGCGATGGTGCAGTCGGCGCTGCTGTCGGCGGCCCGCGCGGAAGAACTTGGCATGCCCAAGAACAAGATGATCCTGTCGGCAAAGGTTTCCGCCGTGCAGGATCTGATCGCGGTCTACCAGACGCTGGCTTCCCGTTCGGACTACGCCATCCATCTCGGCCTCACCGAGGCCGGTATGGGATCGAAGGGCATTGTGGCGTCTTCAGCCGCGCTCGGCATTCTGCTGCAGCAGGGCATCGGCGACACCATCCGCATTTCGCTGACGCCCGAGCCCGGCGGCGACCGCACGCTGGAAGTTCAGGTCGCGCAGGAACTGCTGCAGACCATGGGCTTCCGCACCTTCGTGCCGCTGGTCGCGGCATGCCCCGGCTGCGGCCGCACCACCTCGACCACGTTCCAGGAACTGGCGCGCTCGATCCAGGATTTCATCCGGGAGGAGATGCCGGGCTGGAAGACGCAGTATCCCGGCGTCGAAACGCTGAACGTCGCTGTCATGGGCTGCATCGTCAACGGCCCCGGCGAATCCAAGCACGCCAAT
>JAQSDT010000712.1 GCA_029946075.1 bacterium
TTCGGCGGAATGAAATTCTTGCGCCGGATCGCGTCCGGCGTCATGCCGAGTTTTCGCGCGGCGGCATCGACCAGCCGCTCGACTACGTAAGCGGCCTCGGGCCGGCCGGCGCCGCGATAGGCATCGACCGGCACCGTGTTGGTAAACACGGTGCGGACGCGGCAATGGAAGGCCTGGATGTCGTAGAGCCCCGGCAGCATGCCGGCGCCGCCGTGCGGGATATAGGGCGCGAAGGTCGAGAGATAGGCGCCCATGTCGCCCATCAGGTCGACGTCCATGCCGAGGAACTTGCCGTCCTCGGCGAGCGCCATCTTCGCGGTCGTGACGTTGTCGCGGCCCTGCGCGTCGCCCATGAAATGATCGGCGCGATCGGCGGTCCATTTGATGGTCTTGCGCAGCTTCTTGGCGGCAACCGAGATCAGCGCGTATTCGCGGTACGGAAACAGTTTGGTGCCGAACCCGCCGCCGACGTCGGGGCAGATCACCCGCATCTTCTCCATCGGAATTTTCAGCACCATGCCGCACAGGATCTCGCGCAGGCGATGGCTGCCCTGGCTGCCGACGGTCAGCGTCAGGTGGTCGCGCTTGGCGTCGTATTCGGCGACCGCAGCGCGCGTTTCCATGAAGTTGGTGATGACGCGCGGATTGACGATCGTCACTTCGGCCACCGCATGCGCTTTCGCAAACGCAGCCTCGGTCGCCTTCTTGTCGCCGATCGGCACGTCGAACAGCACGTTGCCGGCATGATCGGGCCAGACCTGCGGCGCGCCCTTCTTGACGGCATTGAGGACGCCGGCCACGGCGGGCAGCGGCGTCCATTTTACGTCGACCGCCTCGATCGCATCGCGCGCATGGTCGATGGTGTCGGCGACCACGAAGGCGATGGCATCGCCGACATGACGGACCTCGTCCTTGGCCAGGATCGCATAGGGCGGGCCCGTGAACGGATTGACTTCGAGGTTGAACAGGCACGGCAGGCCGCCGAGATCCTTGACGTCGTCGGCGGTCAGCACCGCGCCGACGCCCGGCATGCCGCGGGCCTTGGTGACGTTGATGGTGAATTTCGCGTGCGCGTGCGGCGAGCGAAGCATCAGCGCATGCATCGCGGCGGACGGCGCGTGGTCGTCGGTGTAGCGGCCCTTGCCGCGGATCAGCGCGTCGTCTTCCTTGCGGAGAACGCTTTGACCGACGCCGAACTTGATGGGAGCTGCCATCGTATCTCCAATTCCAATTAGAAGCGTTCCATATTGCAGTGGTTCGCGCGTTAGCGCAAACCGCTTTCACCGGGTCGGCGGCGCTCCCCCCGCCCCGGCCTTCGGTCGGCTCATCGAAGGTTTTTGCGCCCGCACAACAAAAAAAAGCCCCGGACGATGCCGGGGCTTTAATTTGCGGGAGGAAGATGCCGTCGAGATCAATACTTCGCGACCACCGGTCCGCCGAAGGTGTAGTTCAGACCAGCGCGCAGAACGTGATCGCGGAAGCGCGAGTCTACATTGGCGCCGACCAGACCCGGAACGACCGTGAAGGTACCAGCCCGGAACGTGTCGAAATCCATATAGAGGTACTCGAGCTTGGCGCTCCAGTTCCGGTTGATCTTGCCTTCGACACCGGCGCCGACGGTCCAGCCGAAGCGGATGTCGCTGCTGGAACCGACCGAGGTCACAGCAACGCCGTTTCCGTTGAAGCCGGAGAGCGCGCCGGTGGTCTTGATCGAACCGTAAGCCAGACCACCCGTGCCGTAGAACAGGACCTTCGGGGTGGCGAGGATACCGACGCGACCACGCACGGTGCCGAACCATTCGAGGTGCTGATCGAGGGTAAGACCGGTTCCGGTGGCGCCCGGGGGCAGGAAAGTCAGGGCGGGAAGGCAAGGTCCGCCGGCGAGGGTCGCGGCGCAATTGTAGACCCCGCGACCCTTTTCATCCGACCACTGCGCATCGGCTTCCAGACCGAACACCCAATTGCCGCTCTGCCAGTTGTAGCCGACCTGGCCGCCGGCGATGGCGCCGTTCATGTCGTAGCTGCCGCCGAGGATCGAGCCGGCGGGCGCGGCGATCGGAAGACCCGTCACCGAGTTGAAGTAGGAAACGTCCGAGCTGCCGCGGCCCCAGCTGTAACCGACGTTGCCGCCGATGTAGAAGCCGGTCCAGTTCCAGACTTCGACCACTGCAGCCGGAGCCTTGGTGTAGCGCGGCGCCATGTCGGCTGCGGAAGCGACGGAAGTCGCAGCGACGGCAGCGAATGCCGAAACCGCGATGGCCTTGAACGTTGAAGCGCGCATGAGAGCCCCTCCCTGACGAAACTTTGATTGAATCTCTGGTGTCAGACTAACGCGGAACCAGGGAGCACGCATGCGCTGATCCGGCACGCCGCGCGTTTTCTAGGCAATTGTTGCAAAAATGCCCAAGCATCGGCGCGCGCCGAATGCGATAAAATTTCTCTATATTTTACCGTATCTTAGATTGCCGACCGGCGATCGCGGACCAGCGAAAATATCCACCCACGCCCGAACATTAGCAGGATCGCCAAGGCGTAGACGAAAGCGCCGACCACCATCAGAAATAGCAGGGCCAGTTCGTCACGGAACGCGGGTATCGACGCGAAATAGATATTCGCAAACCGCGCGGCGCCCCAAAGCGCACCTGCCAGTACCGCGCCCGACGCTGCGAATTTGGCGAGCGAGGCGAGCCAGGCCCGATCGATTTCGAGATAGCCGGCCCGTACGGCGAAGATCAGCACCAGCAGCAGATTGACCCAGGCGCCGACGGCGGTGGCGAGCGCAAGGCCGATCTGTGCGAGCGATCCCATCAGCGCGACCTTCAGGACGACGTTGACGGCAACCCCGGTCAGCGCCGCCTTCACCGGCGTCGCCGTATCCTTGCGCGCGTAGAAGGTCGCAACCGCGCTGCGGATGGTCACGAAGGGAATCAGTCCGATTGCGTAGGCCGCCAGCGTCGCACCGGCGGCCATCGCATCGGCCTTCGAGAAGGCGCCGCGCGCGAACATCGCCCGCATGATCACGTCAGGTACCGTCAGGAACGCGGCGACGAACGGCACCGAAAACAGCAACGAGAAGTCGAAGGCGCGGCGCTGCGCCGCCGAGGCGCCGGCGACGTCGTCCGCGGCGAGCCGCCGCGACAATTCCGGCAGCAGGACGGTGCCGATGGCGATCCCGATCACGCCGATCGGCAACTGGTTGAGGCGATCGGCATAGTACAACGCCGACAGCGCACCGGCCGGCAGGAAGGTCGCGATAATGGTATCGGCGAACAGCGCCACCTGCGTTCCCATCGAACCAATGGTCGCAGGCCCCAGCGCCCGGAAGAATGCGCGTACGTCTTCGTCGAGCTTGATAACGGCGAATTTCGGCAGGATGCCGCTTTTGGCGGCGTCGCCCGCCAAGAGCAGGAATTCGAGAATGCCGGCGATCAGAACGCCCCACGCCGCGGCATAGCCTGCGCCCGGAAAGAGTGCAGCCAGCGCCAGCGTCGCCATCATCGACAGATTGAGGAAGATCGGCGCCGCCGCGGCGCTGGCGAAACGATGCATCACGTTGAGCATGCCGCCGTACAACGTCACCAGCGTGATCAGCAGCAGATAGGGAAACGTGATCCGCGTCAGCGAAATCGCCAGTTCGCCGCGTGCCGGATCGTCCTTGAATCCCGGCGCCAGCAGCGCGATCACCTCGGGCATGAACCACAGCGCCACCACCAGCAGGACGATCTGCGCGGCAAACAGCAACGTGAATATCCGGTCGGCGAACAGCTTTGCCGAAGCCGTGCTCTTGCCGTGCAGATGCGCATAGGCCGGCACGAACGCAGCGTTGAAGGCGCCCTCGGCAAAGATCGCGCGAAAATGGTTGGGCAGCCGCAGCGCGACGAAGAACGCATCCGCCACCGGTCCCGCACCGAGAATCGCGGCAAGCATGATGTCGCGCGCGAATCCGCTCAGCCGCGAAAGCAGCGTAAATCCGCCGACGGTGAAGATGCGTCCGAGCATGCGCCGCTTCTAGCGCATATTTGTAAAACGGCGAAATCAGTTCGTCAGAAGCTCAGGCGTGATCTTGTCCGAAAACCGGCGACCACTTTTCGGGATCATGCCTGGAGCGCCGAGCGCACCGCCTGGATCACCCGCTCCTGCGTCGCTTCGTCGAGGTAGGCGTGCATCGGCAGGCTGATGACGTCGTCGGAAAGCCGCTCGCTCGCCGGCAGGCCACCGTCAGCGACCGGATAGTCCCGATACGCCGTCTGCTGGTGCATCGACTTGGTGTAGTAGATCGCGGTCGGGATTCCCTGCGCCTTCAGCGCCGCCGCGAATCCGTCGCGATCGATGCCTTTCGGCAGGCGGATGGTGTACTGCGCCCACACCGAGGTGCAGCCGGATGCCAGCCGCGGCACGGTCACGACGTTGCCGAGGCCGCGCGAATAACGATCCGCGACCTCGTTGCGGGCGGCGATCTCGTCTTCGAATATCTTCAGCTTCTCGATCAGCACCGCCGCCTGCATGGTATCCAGGCGTCCGGTGAGGCCGAGACGAACGTTGTCGTATTTGTCGGAGCCCTGGCCGTGAACGCGGATGCTGCGCAGCGTGTCCGCCAGCGCATCGTCGTCGGTGAAGATCGCGCCGCCGTCCCCGAAACAGCCGAGCGGCTTGGCAGGAAAGAAGCTGGTCGCGGTCGCAAGGCCGAGCGTGCCGAGCTTGCGGCCCTTGTAGCTGGCGCCAAATCCCTGTGCGGCGTCGTCGAGCACGAACAGGCCCTCGGCCTCCGCGATTGCGGAGATGGCATCGTGATCGGCCGCCTGTCCGAACAGATCGACCGGAATGACCGCGCGAGGCGTCAGCCCCCGCTGCCTTGCGGTGGCGACGCCGCGCGTGAGCGAGGCCGTATCCATGTTGAAGGTAGATTCATCGACGTCGACGAAAACCGGCGTCGCACCGGTCAGCGCCACCGCTTCGCCGGTCGCACAGAATGTGAACGACGGACACAGCACGGCGTCGCCGGGGCCGATATTCCTGGCCATCAGCACCATCAGCAACGCATCGGTGCCGCTGGCGCAAGTCACGACATGCCTGGCGCCGGAAAACTCTGCGAGGGCTGCTTCCAATGCCGTCACTTCCGGTCCGTTGATGAACTGGCAGTGGTTGAGCACGCGGGCAACCGCATCATCGATGGATTTGCCGAGACGCCGGCGCTGCGCAGCGATGTCGATGAAGGGAACGGGTTCTGGGCGCATGTGCTGGTTCATGGAGCCTTGCAGGGATGAGATGATGAAGTTCAGCCGACGAGGCGCGGCCCCTTGCGCGCGGCGGACGCCGCGGGCTTGGCGGGCTGTTCGAGGCAGCGGATGGCGATCTCGAGGCTGGCGACGCCCTCGTCGCCGGAAACCGCCGGCGTGTTGCCGGTGCGGACGGCATCGAGGAACGCAATCAGTTCGGCGCGCAGCGGCTCGTCATGGCCGACCGGTAAATGGCGCATCGAATAGCTGCCGTCGGGCTTGAAGCCGAAGCATTCCGTCACCTGGCGGGTCAGCAGATCGCCCATCACGTATTTGCCGCGGGTCGCGACCGTGACGTTGCGCGCCTTGAACGGCGTCAGCCAGTTGGTGTTGATGTGCGCAAGCACGCCCGAGGCGGTGCGGAATTGCAGCAGCGCGATATCCTCGCGTTCGGCGACGGCGCTGGAGAGTTGCGGCTGCACCTCGACGATATCGGACTCGGTGAACCAGCGGATCAGGTCGATGTCGTGTACGGCAAGATCGATGACGACGCCGACATTCGACATGCGCGGTGGAAACGGTCCGACCCGGGTGATGCCGATGGAGAGAATGTCCTCGCCCGAGATCGCCTGCTTGATGGCGGCAACCGCCGGATTGAAACGCTCGACATGACCGACCATCAGCGTGACGCCGGCGCTGCGCGCCGCGTTGACGATGTCCTGCCCCTCTTCCACGGTGGAGGCGACCGGCTTCTCGACGAGGATGTGGATGTTGCGGGTGATGCAGGCCAGCGCGACTTCGTGATGCAGATGCGTCGGTGCGGCGATCGTGATGGCATCGACGCCTTCGTTGAACAGCTCTTCCAGTTCGGCGAAGGCGCGGCAGCCGACCATGGTGGTTGCACGGGCGCGGTGCTCGGCCAGGGGATCGACGATCCCGACCAGTTCCACGCCGGGCAGACCCGCAAGCACCCGCGCATGGTTGCTGCCCATTACGCCGGCACCGACGACGCCTACGCGCAGCGTGCGGTTTGCATCGGCCGTTGCGCCCGCTTTTGAACTCATGTGATCGACCCCAACAGAATTTGCGCCAGTTCCGTACCCCGGCGGCTCTCTAGCACGCCGCCGCACACGTGGCGAACGCGATCAGCCGTTTCCGGACACGTTTTGATTCAAAGAGTTACAGCCAATTCTGCCATATACGGCGGCGATTTCGTGAATCCAATACGGCCTTGCGAGCCACCTTGGCATCCGGAACAAGGAACCACAAACGCTTGCGACGGCCGCGACAAGCTGCCGAATCTGCGTTCGGCGAGCCTTCATTTACCGACCTGCCGCCCGCTCACTTGCGCTGGTAATCATCCTCGATGCGGATGATGTCGTCCTCACCGAAATAGCTGCCGGTCTGGACCTCGATCAGTTCGAGCTGGATCTTGCCCGGGTTCTCCAGCCGGTGCACCGCGCCGATCGGGATGTAGATCGATTCGTTCTCGTGCACGGTCTTGACCACGTCGTTGACGGTCACCTGCGCGGTGCCGCGGACCACGATCCAGTGCTCGGAGCGGTGGTGGTGCTTCTGCAGCGACAGCCGGCCGCCCGGCTTGACGATGATGCGCTTGACCTGGTGGCGCTCGCCATTGTCGACCGACTGATAGGAGCCCCAGGGGCGGTGCACCCGGATGTGATCCTCGGTCACCTGGGGCGCCACCGTCTTCAGCGTCGCGACCAGCCGCTTCAGCCCGTTGGCGTCTTTCTGCCTCGACACCAGCACCGCGTCCTGCGTCGCGACCACCACGAGGTCGTCGACGCCTTCGAGCGCGACCAGCGCCCTGTCGGTGGTCACGTTGCAATTGCGCGAATCCTCGAACACCGCCATGCCGCGCGCGGCGTTGCCCTGCCCGTCCTTGTCGGACAATTCCCACACCGCGTGCCAGCTTCCGACATCGGACCAGCCGCACGACACCGGCACGACGGCCGCGCGCGCGGTTTTCTCCATCACGGCATAGTCGATCGAGATCGACTTCGCCGATCCGAACGAGGCCTCGTCGAGCTTGACGAAGCCGAGGTCCGTTCCGGCCTTCGCGACCGCATCGGTCACCGCCTGCACGCTGGCGGCATCCACCTTGCCGTACTCGTCCGACAGCACGGCGGCGCGGAACATGAAGTTGCCGCTGTTCCAGAGATAGCCCGCCTTGACGTATTCGGCGGCTTTCACCGGATCCGGCTTCTCGACGAATTTTTCGACCGCGCGCACCTGGCCGGAAATCACCGCTCCGGGATTGATGTAGCCATATTCCGTCGCCGCGCGTTCCGGCTTGACGCCAAAGGTCACGATGTGGCCGGCCTCGGCTGCCGCCAGACCCTCGCGGCAGGCCGCGAGAAACGCCGCGGTGTCGCGCACCACGTGATCGGCGGCAAGCGCCAGCACGATCGCGTCCTTGTCGCGCGATTGTGCGAACGCAGCGCCCGCTGCGATCGCCGGGCCGGAGTCGCGCCGCATCGGCTCGAGCAGCACGTCGGCCTCGCGCCCGATCTGCGCGAGCTGCTCGAGCACCATGAAGCGATAGGTATTGTTGGTGATGACGACCGGCCGCTCGAACAACGCCGCATCCGACACCCGCATCAGCGTATCCTGGAACGTCGAGTGCGTTCCGAACAGCGGCAGGAACTGCTTCGGATGGACCTCGCGCGAGGCCGGCCACAGCCGTGTCCCGGCGCCGCCGCACATGATCAGGGGAATAATTCGTCTGGTCATCAGGTCTCAAATCCCTTGGTAGTCACGATACCAGGCAACGAAATTGTGAATGCCCTGCTCGATCGACGTCTGCGGCCGGAAGCCGACGTCGCGCTGGAGATCGTCGATGTCGGCAAAGGTTTCCATCACGTCGCCGGGCTGCATCGGCAACATTTCCCTGATTGCCGGACGTCCCAGTTCTTTCTCCAGAACCGCCACGACGTGCATGAGCTCTTCGGGGCGATTGTTGCCGACATTGTAGATCTGCGCGGGGGCCGCGCCGGCCTCGCGGCCTGCGGGTATGCGGTCCATGATCCTGAGTATGACATTCGATACGTCGTCGACATAGGTAAAGTCGCGCCGCATCTTGCCATGGTTAAAGAGCTTGATCGGTTTGCCCTCGAGAATCGCCTTCGCAAACAGGTAGATCGCCATGTCGGGCCTGCCCCACGGCCCGTACACGGTAAAGAACCGCAGCCCGCTGGTCGGCAGGCGGTAGAGATGGCTGTAGGAATGGGCCATCAGTTCGTTGGCCCGTTTGGTCGCAGCATACAGGCTGATCGGGTGATCGGCGCGATCGTGCACCGAGAACGGCACCTTGCTGTTGTTGCCGTAAACCGAGGACGACGATGCGTAGACGAGGTGGCCGCATTGATGGTGCCGGCAGCCCTCCAGCACATTCACGAAACCTTCGAGATTGGCGTCGGCATAGGCGTGCGGATGCTCGATCGAATAGCGCACGCCGGCTTGCGCCGCCAGATGCAGCACGACCGGAAAACGGTGCCGCGCGAACAGCTCACGGATCGACCCGCGATCCTTGAGGTCGGCCTGCACGAAGCTGAAGGCCGGATGGCCGCGCAGCCGGTCGAGCCGCGCCTGCTTCAGCGCCGGATCGTAATAATCGTTGAGGTTATCGAGGCCGACGACCCGATGCCCGGCGTCCAGCAACCGGCGTGCGGCGTGAAAGCCGATGAAACCGGCCGCCCCCGTGACCAAGATCGTGTGATCCGACATCGTTTCCCAAATGGCCGCGGCTCGGCCTGCAACTGTGTTCCGCCGTTCTTTACCCGCCCTGTCGCAGGTGCCGCAATACTTACCGGTCCAGCTATTGCCAGATTGGCCTTAAGACCATACCAAGGCGGCGAGTTTCGGTGCTCCGGCGCCGATTTGCTCCATTTTGAGTCTGTTCCTCACCCTCGTCTCACTACTCAGGCACGCGCGAGCGAAATGCGCCGGATTCTGTTCTCAACACTGAAGATATTGATCTCGGCGGCGCTGCTGTACTTCGCGCTGCGCAAGGTCGATTTGCACGACCTCGCGTCGCGTATTCGGTGGGAAAGCCTGGGATGGATCGGGCTGGCCATCACCGCGACGTTTGTCCAGATATTCATCGGCGTGTTGCGGTGGCGCGAGATCAGCGCAGAATGCGACGCTCCGCTCGGAATCAGGCAAGCAATGCGCCTCAATCTGATCGGCGTGTTCTTCAACCAAACGCTGCCCTCCTCGATTGGCGGCGACGCGGTGCGGCTGTGGCTGGTCGCACGCGGCGGCGCCGGATGGCGGGCTGCCGCCTATTCGATTTTCGTCGACCGCGCCATCGGCCTGATCGCACTTGCGGTCGTGATCGTCGCGAGCCTGCCGTGGAGCTATCGGCTAATCACCGATCCCAACGGCCGCACCGCATTGTTGCTCGTCGATTTGATCGCGCTCGCGGGCGGTCTCGGATTTCTGTTCCTCGGCATGCTGCAATGGCCGTGGCTGAAGCGCTGGTGGGGAACGCATCATATCCATGCCTGCGCCGTGATCGCAAACCGCGTGCTCTTCAGTTGGGAACGCGGACCGAAAGTCGCCGCCCTGTCCATCCTCGTTCACGTGCTCGCGGTCGTCATTGCATGGTGCGTGGTACAGTCGATCTCGGCGCCCGTGCTGTTTAGCCAGGTTTTCCAGCTGGTGCCGCCGGTGATGCTGATCACAATGCTGCCGATCTCGATCGCCGGCTGGGGCGTGCGCGAGGCGACCATGGGCCTAGCCTTCGGTTATGCCGGGTTGATGACAAATGAAGGAGTGAATGTTTCACTGCTGTTCGGTGCGGTTTCGTTCCTCGTCGGCATCGTCGGCGGCCTCGTGTGGATTTTCAGCCCCGAGAAGGCAGCCAAGGGCGCCGTTCCCATCGAAATTCCCTAAATAGTCAATTGTCTGCGTCGCTCAGAATGGCCAATTCACAATTCCTCCTGTCGCTTGGCGTCGCGGTGCTGTCGGCCCTGTTGTCGATGCTTGCGATCAAGGCAATTCGGCCGCTGATGCTGCGGCATGCCCTCGCTCAGCCGAACGCGCGATCCTCGCACCGCGTTCCGACGCCGCAAGGCGCTGGCATCGCGGTGATCGCGGCGACCCTGGTCGTGGCCGGAACGGTCATTGTCCTGACCGGAATGACCGGCATGCAAATTCCCGTGACCGTATTCGGCGCAACGCTGTTCATCGCAATCGTGGGCCTGGTCGACGACGTTCATTCGATATCAGTGCTGCCACGACTGCTGCTGCAGGGCGCGGCCGTCGCGGCGATTGTATTCTCCGCGCCAGATGAACTACGGATCACACCGTGGCTGCCGCTCTCCATCGAGCGCGCCGCGATCCTGCTGGCCGGTCTCTGGTTCGTGAACCTCGTCAACTTCATGGACGGACTGGACCTGATGACGGCCGCCGAAGCCGTTCCGATTTCCGTGGCCATCGTCCTGTTCGGCTGGCTTGGCGACGTGCCCCCTCCGGTCACCATCGTAGCCGCAGCGCTCTGCGGCGCCCTGTTTGGTTTCGTGCCATTCAACCGGCCGGTCGCGAAAATCTTTCTCGGCGACGTTGGAAGCCTGCCGATCGGCCTGCTGCTTGGCTGGTGCCTGCTCGAGCTCGCGTGGCAGCAGAAATTCGCGGCCGCACTCTTGCTCCCCCTGTACTACCTGGCCGACGCGACCCTGACCCTGTTCCGTCGCATCGCCCGGCACGAGCCGTTCTGGGCCGCGCACCGCTCGCACTATTATCAGCGTGCGACCGACAACGGCTTCACCGTATGGGGGGTAGTCGGCCACGTATTCCTGCTCAACCTGTTCCTGGCTTCTCTTGCAATCGCATCGACCAGGCATCAATCCACCTCAGCCGCAATCTTGTACGTTGTCGCAGGCGCCGCCGCGGTTTTCCTCGTTTTGTACCGTTTTTCGAGCAAAAGGCCGCGGGGCACATCCAGTGCATAGCCCCGGATTTTTGACACGCTCCAAGCCCATCGCTACATTTTAACCATATCGCAGGGCCAATAGCTCAAGATAACCGGCATCGCCGGTGACCTCCCCTCACGTTGAAATTTCGCGGGACAATCGGGAAATCTTACGAGACCCTTTATGAAGATCAGCGTTGTGACTGCGGCCTACAACTCCCAGGAGACGATCGCCTATACGATCGAGTCCTTTCTGGCCCAGAGTCACGCCGACAAGGAAATGCTGGTCATCGACGGCGTGTCGCACGACGACACGGTCAAGATCGTCGAGTCGTTCAAGTCCCCCCAGATTCGGCTGCTGTCCGAAAAAGACGCTGGCGTGTTCGATGCTATGAACAAGGGCCTGCACCTGTTCCAGGGTGACGCTGTCGGTTTTCTGAATTCAGACGATACCTTCCACGATACCGGTGTCCTCGAAGCGATCGCCCAGGCGATGCAGGATGCGGACATCGTTTATGGCGACCTCAACATGGTGACCGATCATCGCACCAAGCGCATCGTGAGGTCCTGGCGCGGCGGCAACTTCCACCGCCGCTATTCCTACCAGCTTGGCTGGGGTCCGCCGCATCCCTCGTTCTACATGCGCAAGGAGGTCGCCCGGAAGGTCGGCGACCACGATCTGAGCTACATCACCACCGCCGACTACGACTACATGCTCCGGGCTCTGGCGCTGAACGACTTTCGAGTCAGCTATCTTCCGCGCGTGTTCGTCGATTTCCAGATCGGCGGAATCAGCACCAAGGATTGGGGCGTGACGATCCGCGGCAACCTCGAGTGCCTGCGCTCGCGGCGTCAGCACCTGCGAGCGCCATTTATCGATGCTGCACTTTTTCTGCGCCTGATCCGGCGCGGCTTCCAGCTTCGCAAATTCGGCTCGCAGAGCGGCTGATCAACCCGCGGCCGATCCGGACGTCTGGCGTATCGCGCCGTCCGACGACGCCCCGAATTCGGGAACCGCATCCTTCAAAACGACGCTGATGGTCGAACGGTCATTGGCCGCGATCGCCTGTTCGAGTGCGGCGAGCCATCCGCGCAGCGTTTGCATCGGCGGCTCATTCGGCTTTGCCGCCATGATGCCGGCCACCCCGATCTCGACGGTCGGCTCCTGGCTGGCAAACAGTATCTCGTTCAGACGTTCGCCGGGCCGCATGCCCGTGAACACCACTTCGATGTCGAGGCCCGGTTCGAGACCGGACAAGCGGATCATGCGCTCGGCGAGATCAACGATCTTGACCGGCTGTCCCATGTTGAGGACGTAAACCGAGACGTCCGGTCGTACCGGCGCCAGCGCATGTGCCGCTGCCGTGATCACGAGGTCACAGGCCTCGCGAATCGTCATGAAGTAACGGACCATGTCGGGATGAGTGACCGTGACCGGTCCACCAGCATCGATCTGGGCTTTGAACTTCGGTACCACCGAGCCGTTCGACGCCAGAACATTGCCGAAGCGGACGGAGATCAGACGCATGCGTTGCTTGCCGGCGTTTTCCGCCGCCAGATCGTGATCGAGCGCCTGGCAGTACATTTCGGCGAAGCGTTTGGTGAGACCCAGCATCGACACCGGTTCGATCGCCTTGTCGGTGGAAATCATCACCATCGCTTGGGCCCCTGCGGCGAGCGCCGCGTCGGCGACGTTGACCGAGCCGAAAATATTGGTCTTGACGCCTTCGCTCCAGTCGCGCTCGAGGATTGGCACGTGTTTGAGCGCAGCCGCATGGAACACGATGTCGGGTTTGAACTCCTTCATCAGGCGCATTACCCGCTCGCGGTCCCGGATGTCGGCGATGCGACCTTCGATGACGGGGCCGCCCTCCCTTGCCGCCAGCGCCTCGGTCACTGCATAAAGCGCCGGCTCGGAATGTTCGATCACCAGCAGCCGCGACGCACCGAACGTTGCCACGCGCTCACAGATTTCGGAGCCGATCGAACCGCCGCCGCCGGTCACGATCACCGCCTTGCCCTTCACCAGCACTTCGAGCCGGTCATAGTCGATCTTTTCGCTCGGACGCAGCAACAGGTCCTCGACGGCGACGTTGGTCAGTCGCGGCATATCGCCGCCTTCCAGCGTGGGGAGCCGGCTGACGATGAGACCGAGGCGCTTGGCACGCATCAATACCGCCTCGGGGTGCGCATCGGGCTCGAATGCGGACGGGGTCATGACCACTCGCTTGATCGACTTCTCGCGGCCGGCGAAATCGCGGATCACGCTCTCGAAGTCGTCGAGCCCGCCGAGCACCGGAATGTTACGGATCGACTGGCCGCGATCCGACGCCGACGGCGACAAGACACCGACCGGCCAGATCAGCTTGATGGCGCCGTTCTCGATGCCGCGCAGGACGATTTCGGCATCGGCGGCGCGGCCGACCAGCAGCGTCGGCGACGCGTCCCTGGTTCGGGCATGATGGCGCGTCCGCGAATAGCGAAAATAGCGGTAGCCGAAGCGCAACGCACTGAGCGCGAACACCTCAATGAACCAGTAGAGCACGATGGTGATACGGCCTATGAAGACCGGCCCGTGAACATTCGGGATCACGAAAATCAAGACGTAGTCGAGCACCACCAGCGCGATGGTGAGGACGGACGCCACCCGCAGGATGTTGAGCGCGTCCGGCAGCGATATGAAGCGCCACTTCGTGGTCGTCAGGTTGAAGACGTAGCAAACCACCGCGCTGAACGCGACGAAATAGGGCAGCACCTGCAGCAGCAGGGGCAGCCGGACGTAAAAGCCCTCGCCCCCCTCGAAGCGCAGGTAAAAGCTTGCGAGCAACGCAAACGCCGTCGCCAGCACGTCATGCGTCGCGATCAGAAAGTTGCGCAATGTCAATTGTGAGAAACGCTGCATTCTGCTGACAGGCTACGGACAAAAGGGGATTCGCGAGGACAACCCGAGCATGCCTGATATCCCATCTTCCGGGTGCATGCCAGCGATCATGGCGGCGAAACACTCGCCGGTTCCGTAACCCTCGCACCCCGATTTTCGCGCAGTACCATGCCGCCAGCCACGCCGACGCCGAGCACGTACATCCATCCTTCGTGAAAATCGAACAGATGCGAGTTGAACAGCGAACTGAAGAAATTCTGCAGCACGACCATCAGGCCGATCCACGCCACCAGCCCTTCGCCGCGAAACAACAGCAAATGAACCAGCCACAGTGCGTACAGGATCAAGACACCTAACGTCCCCCACTGCACCGCGACGTAGAGAGTCTGGTTATGCGGATTGCCTATGACATGGCCCTGGGCAAGCACGGACGGCCCGGTCGCCGCCGCTTCGAACAAACCGCGCGTCGATCCGCTGCCGTGCCCGATCACGGGCGCCTCGGCGAAGAACCGCAGCGACTTTTCCCAGTATTGAAGCCGCAGTCCGATCGAGGTCGGCTGGTTGAATTCCTTGTAGATTCGGTAATCGCGCGTAAACCGGTCCGTTGTCGCCTGCAATTGCGGCGAGGCCAGCCACGCGACGACACCCAGCACGATGATGCCCCCGAACAGCATGACGTTGGTCCGCAACCTCAAATGCATCGCCGCAAAAACCGCGAGCATGACCGGCAACGTGACCAGCGCGGTGCGCGACACGATGACGAAGGTCATGTTGGCCATCAGACTCAGCGCAACCACAACCAGCAACAGCGCCTGCCGGACATTGCCGCTGCGCAGGAACTGGACGATCGGGTACGCGAGTGCGATCACGCACAACGCGAACTCCTGGCTTTGGTTGATGTAGTTCTTGACGAATATCCCGCGTTCGGCGTCGCCGCGCTTCAGCGTGAGCTCTGGGTAAAGCATCACCAGCCAGGACATCGCCATCATAAGCACGCAGGAAACCAGGAAAGCGATCAACACCCACATGCCGCGGCTGGAGCGCTCAAAGTGATAGATGAGGATCGGTAACACCAGCAGCTTGGACGCCGGACTCACGGCATAGAAGCGCACGCCCCAGGCGGCGTCCGACCACAAGGTTCCGACTAGGGCCAGCGCAGACATTGCGATCGGCAGCGCACATACCGGCCGCTTCAACGATTGCAAGAATGGCCGCCATTCGACGGTCGGTGCCACCGTCACGACGAAGACCACGCCGAGAATTCCGACCAGCGACGTCGACCATGGCAGCGACAGAGCGAGCAGCACTGCGACGAAATCGGAGGTCTTGCTCCAGGCGGCAGGGTCGCGCCAGACGGGAATCTCACTGCCCTGCGATACCGCCACGCCCGCGCTCACCCCTTGCCTCCGCGAGTGCGGCCGACCAGCGACGTCGTGCTGTGGCCCGGCAGGATATCGACCAGAACGACTTCGCCGCCGGTCGCTTCGACGATCTCGTAGCCGACCACCTGCTCGCGGGTGTAGTCGCCGCCCTTGACCAGCACGCTCGGCCGGATGCGGGTGATCAATTCGATCGGCGTGTCTTCTTCGAAGATGGCGACGAGATCGACCGCCTCCAGCGCCGCCAGCACTTCCGCGCGCGCCCGCTCGTCCTGCACCGGGCGGTCCGGGCCCTTCAGCCGCTTCACCGAGGCGTCGCTGTTCAGCCCGACGATCAGGCGGTCGCAGGCACCGCGCGCCGCCGTCAGCACCTTGACGTGGCCGGGATGCAGGATGTCGAAACAGCCATTGGTAAAGCCGACGCGCAGGCCCTGCTTGCGCCAGTCCGACAAATGCGCGGCAAGATCGCCGCCCGCAG
>JAQSDT010000713.1 GCA_029946075.1 bacterium
CAATGCTGCGGCCTTCCTCGCATCCGATCTTGCGAGCTTCGTGACCGGCGAGAACCTCATAGTCGATGGCGGCCGGTGGCTGAAATACGTCTCGGAAAAATAGAAGAGGACAGAACAAGTGGAAAAACAACTCCCGCTTCCGGTAGTAAACGCGGACTCCGCCACCTACTGGCAATCCGCGAAGGAAGGAAAGCTAGTTCTCCGGCGCTGCAAATCCTGCGGCGAGACGCATTTCATGCCGCGCTACCTGTGTCCGGTCTGCTGGTCGACGGACCTCGAGTGGATCGAGGCGGTAGGCAAGGGAACGGTCCACAGCTTCACGATCATCCGACGCGCTTCTTCCCCCGCCTTCGCCGGACTCACACCCTACGTCGTCGCGCTCATCGACCTGGCCGAGGGTCCGCGCATGATGAGCAACATCATCGGCGACCACGCGCTCGATGTCGAGATCGGCGACGGCGTCACCCTCAGGTTCGAGGACCGGGAAGGGTCCAAGCTTCCGCAATTCGCGCTAGAGAAGGGCCGCCCGTGAACTTCGAGGATAGCGACGAGCAGAAATTGGTCCGCGAGACGACGGCGTCGTTCGTCAAGCGGCATTGCAAGCCGACCGACGTCCGCCAATGGGACCGCACCGGACAGTTGCCTGAGCACGTGTACGCCGCGATGGCGGACGCGGGCCTTCTTGCGATGATGGTTCCCGCGGAATACGGCGGCGTCGGCTCGCCGATAGCCGATTGTGCCATCGCGCTGGAGGAAATCGCCAGGCCGAGCGTCGACTTCGCGACGCGCCTCGCGTTGATCGGCTGGGGTGCGATGATCCTCGCCGATTTCGCGAGCGAGGAGATCAAGTCCGAGGTCCTTCCGAAGGTTGTGAAGGGCGAAATCAAGCTGTCGTTCAGCTTGACCGAACCGGCATCGGGATCGGACGCGGCCTCGCTCCAGACGAAGGCCCGTCGCGACGGCGACGACTACGTGATCTCCGGTCAGAAGCTCTACTCGTCCGGAGCGCACGCGCCCAACAACATGATCGTGCTGGCCGCCCGGACGAACCCGGACGTCAAGAAGCACGCGGGCATCTCCTTGTTTCTCGTCCCCAACGACCTTCCGGGTATCACGATCAACAGGCTCGACGTGGTCGGCCGACGCATTCTTGGTCTTTGCGAGGTCTTCTTCGAAGACGTGCGCCTTCCGAGCCGAATGCTGATCGGTCAGGAGAACAGCGGCTGGACGTACATCAACAAACATCTGGAGCGGGAGCGGATCCTGCTCGCAGCCAACTACCTCGGCAACGCACGTGCAGCGTTGGACGACGCGGTGCGCTACGCCGGCGAGAGGAAGCAGTTCGGCAAAGCGATCGCCGAGTTCCAGGCCATCGGCCACATGCTGGCCGATATGGCGACCGACGTTGAAGCCGCGAGATGGATCACCGCGTCGACCGCCTGGCGATACGACCAGGGTCTGCCGTGCGTGAAGCAGGCGTGCATGGCGAAGCTGTTCGTCTCGGAGGTGTTTGCGCGGGTGACAACGCAAGGCATGCAGATACTCGGAGGCGCGGGCTACACCCACGACCACGACATGCAGCGGTACTGGCGCGATGCCCGCAACGCGACTATCGGCGGCGGCACCTCACAAATCCAGCGCAGCCTGATCGCACGGGAGCTCGGACTGTGACGCAGGTCAAAGGCTATATCGAGAACCGCACCGAACTGTTCGGCCGCAAGGAGCTCACCAGGCTGATCAACCCCGCGAGCATCGCGGTCATCGGCGCATCCGAGTCGCCCGGATCGTTCGGGGCGCGGACCATGGAGAATCTCTCGACGTTCGGCGGACGGTTGTTTCCCATCAATCCCAAGCGGAACGAGATCTTTGGCCACAAGGCCTATCCGACGATCGAGGCGCTTCCAGAGGCGCCCGACGCCGTCGTGATCTCGGTCCCCCAGGAACAGGTAGCAGATCTCGTCAGAAGATGCGCCGCCAAGGGAATCGGCGGCGCTATCGTCTATTCGTCGGGCTTCGCGGAATTGGGCACCGAGGACAGGACGGCGGCGCAGCGCGAAATAGCCGAGATAGCGAAGTCGACGGGAATGCGGGTAATCGGGCCCAACTGCGTCGGCATCATTAATTTTGCCTCGAAGGTCGGCATGCATTTCATGCCGAAGTTCAACGAAATGCCGATCATCTCCGGCGGGATCGGCCTGGTCAGCCAGAGCGGCGGTCTCGGATACACTGTCATTCAGGCCTTGCAGCGAGGCATCGGGTTCTCGCAATTTCTGTCGGCCGGAAATTCGAGCGACGTCGACATCTGCGACCTGATCAACTACCTGGTGGACGAGGAGAGCACCTCGGTGATCGCATGCCTTTTCGAAGGCATCCGGGACGGCGAGCGTCTCATCGAGGCCGGCCGGAGGGCCTTCGCCGCCAGGAAGCCGCTCATCATCTACAAGATGGGGCGCAGCGCGATCAGCAAGAAGGCCGCGCTTTCCCATACCGGCACCCTGGCGGGCTCCAATGCCGCCTACGATGCGGCCTTCCGGGAAATGGGTGCCATCGTGGTCGACAACTGGGAGGAAGTGCTGGAGACGGCATGCTTCTTCGAGTGCGCGGGCGTCCCGCAAGGGTCCGGGGCCGGCGTCATGGCGAGCTCCGGAGGGGCGGCCGTCATCTCCGGAGACAAGGCCGAGGAGTACGGCGTCGCGATGCCGGCGCCTCAGCCGGACACCGTGGCACGCCTGTCGAAACTGGTGCCGGATTTCGGGTCCGTCTCGAATCCAACGGACATGACCGCGGAGACCCTGAAGAGCTTCGATCTCTACAGCGCGTGCATCAAGGCTTTCGCCGACGATCCGAGTTACGCGGTGGTGGTCGTCCCCATGCTGTCGGCGCAGAAGCCCATCACGACGGAGAGGGCGATCCACCTGGATAGCCTCGCAGCCGAGCTTTCGAAGCCGATCTGTCTGGTCTGGTTCAATGAATGGCTAGAGGGCCCCGGAAGCGAGATCTACGACAGGAGTCGCAAGATCTCGATGTTCCGGTCGATGGGCCGCTGCATGAAGGCGATCCGCTCATGGCTTGACTATTATGGCAGGGCCGAGCGGCAAGTGTCGGGTGAGGGAAGGCTCAGCACCGTAGAAGTCAAGAACGTTGCGATCACCGAACTCGCGAAAGTCGGCGAGAGGTATGTCCTCAGCGAGTCGCAGTCGAAGAAGCTGCTCGGACTGTATGGTGTTGCCGTCAACCGCGAAGCGCTCACCAAGACCGCGGATGAGGCGGTCGCCCACGCCGAGAGGCTGGGCTATCCGGTCGTTCTCAAGGCGGACTCTCCGGACATCCCGCACAAGACCGAAGCGGGCGTCCTCCGGCTGAACCTTCGGGACGCAGATGCCGTGCGCAAGGCCTACAGGGAAATAGAGGAGGCCGTCGGACGGCTGAGCGATCCGGTCACCGTGAACGGGATCGTCGTACAGGAGATGGTCTCAGGCGGGACCGAGATGATGGTTGGTGCCTCGGTGGACGCCCAGTTCGGACCGTTGATCACATGCGGCTTCGGCGGAACGTCCGTCGAGATACTCAGGGATGTGCAGACCAGACGCGCGCCGGTCAGCGTAACCGAAGCGCTCGACATGCTCCGGTCGCTCCGCGGAAGCGGCCTCCTGTTCGGCTATCGCAACCAGGCACCGGCCGACGTACGGTCCCTCGCGGAAACCGTATGCCGCATTTCCGAAATGATCAGCGACCTTCGTGAAGAGGTCGCCGAATTGGACGTCAATCCAATCAAGGTTTCTACGGATCGCACAGTAGCTGTCGATGCGTTGATCAGATTGAGCAGCAAGAGGAATTGAAATGAACAGATCTGCTTCGGGGAAAATCGCGATCGTGGGCGTCGGAGAATCCGACATCGGCAAGGTTCCGGGCATGACGGGCTTAGGCCTGAACGCCCAGGCTGCGAAACGCGCGCTGGAGAACGCCGGTCTCAAGGTGTCGGACATCGACGGCGTCCTGACGGCGTACTCGTTCACTGAGCCCTACTTCATGCTCGGATCTGTCCTATGCGAATACCTCGGCCTGAAACCGCGCTACAACGCGTCCGTCGTCGTGGGAGGCGCGTCGCCCGCCGTGATGCTGAAGCACGCGGCGGAGGCGATCCTGGCAGGTAGCGCGGACACCATCCTGGTGTGCGCCGGAGAGAACCGCGCGACCGGACAATCACGCGATTCCGCAATCTCGGCCCTGCTGGCCGTTGGACATCCATATTTCGAGCAGCCGTACGGAGGATCGATCCCGGGATACTACGCGATGATCGCGCGTCGCCACATGCACATGTATGGTACCACGCGCGAACATCTCGCGCACATCGCGGTGAATACCCGTCGACACGCGCTGCTGCATCCCAACGCCCACATGAAGAGCGCGATCACCCTGGATGATGTCCTGTCTGCAAAGCCTATCGCGGATCCGCTGGGCATGCTCGATTGCTGTCTCATCTCGGACGGCGCCGGCGCATTCATCGTGACGTCCGCCGAGCGGGCAAAGGATCTCAAATCGAAGCCGAGCTATCTACTTGGTATCGGCGAGCACCATACTCATGAGCATTTGATGTGTGCGCCAAGCCTCACCGAATTCGGAGCGAAGCAGTCGGGTGAACGGGCCTATCAGATGGCCGGTGTGAAACCCGCCGACATCGACGTCGCGCAGTTGTACGATTGCTTCACGATCGTGCCATTGATCGAGCTAGAAGAGTTGGGATTCTGCGAGTCGGGTGAGGGCGGCGCGTTTTTCTCGGATGGCAGAGCGTCGATCGGCGGCAAGCTGCCCGTCAACACGCACGGAGGCATGCTGTCCCACGCGCATGCTGGCGCGGCAGGCGGGCTGTTCGGCATCGTCGAGGGCGTCCGTCAACTCCGGGGCGGACTCGGCCCCCGCCAGGTCCAGGATGCCGAACTCGCCCTGGTCCACAACGAGGGCGGAATCCTGTCGTCGCATTGCACACTTATCCTCGGAAACAAGCCTAACTGAAAGGAAAACGTAATGAGCAACGCCCAACCGCGTGGACGCTACTTCGATGATTTCGAGGTCGGCCAGGAATTCGAGAGCCCGGCGCGAACCGTGACGCATACGGACATCGTCAACTTCGCCTGCCTGTCAGGCGACTTCAACGAGGTGCATACCAACTTCGAATACTGCAAGACGACGCAGTTCGGGGAGCCCATCGCACACGGGCCGCTGGTCTACGCGATCATGGGGGGATTGCAGTATGCGAGCGGCATCAACGACGGGACCCTGCTGGCGCTGCTGCAGATCGACAAATGGCGGCTGCTGGATGCCGTCAAGCATGGCGACACGATCCGACTGAGATCGAAGGTGGTCGAGAAGAAGGAAACCAGCAAGCCCGACCGGGGCGTCGTCACCTTCAAGAGGGAATGCGTGCGCCACGACGGCCATGTCGTGCAGGAGATGCAGGCCACGCTGCTCTATCGCCGCCGACCGAAATGAGAGGGCCCGGCGCCTCCCGACTCGCCGCACGCGAGAGAATCCAAAGGACGGCAGATGCATCTGTTTGAGAGCAACGAAGAGTTTGAATTGACCGACGACCAGGTGCGGATGCGCGAAAGCGTCCTCCAGCTCCTGCGGGAGAAGCTGCCGGCATCGAAGATCGCCGAACTGGACGATAACAGCGAGTTCCCGTTCGACGCATATGCGGCGCTCGCGGAGAGCGGTTGGCTCGGTCTGCCGCATGACGAGCAGTACGGGGGAGCCGGTGGTAGTTATATGGATCTGGCGGTCCTGATCGAAGCGATCGCCTATCACAATGCGCAGATGGCGTCGGCCTATTTGACTACGGTCGTCTATGGCGGCATGCACCTGAAGTTCGGCGCCAGCGAGCAATTGCGGGCGTCCCTTCTTCCGCGGCTGATAGCGGGCCAGCTACGGCTGGCCTTCTGTCTTACTGAACCGGACACGGGATCTGACGCCAGCGGAATTCGGACCAAGGCAGTGGCGAAGGGCGACGACTACGTCATCGATGGACAGAAAGTCTACATCACCTGCGCGCATGTCGCCGACTACCTGGTCGTTGCGACGAAGACCGATCCGGAGGCGCGGCACAAGGGCATCACGCTCTTCCTGGTCGACGCCAAGGCCAAGGGCGTGACTATCAGCGCTCTCCGCGGTCTCGGAAGACGGATGATCCATACCAACGAGGTCTTCTTCGACGGCGTCAAGGTCCCCGCGACCCACGTCCTCGGCGGGGTCAACGGGGCATGGCAGAACATCATGCGGGGACTGAACGTCGAGCGGCTGTGCCTCTCCGCGGCGGCGAGCGGGAACTGCTACAGAATCGTAGAATCCGCAATCCAGTTCGCCCGGCAACGGAAACAGTTCGGCAAGCCGATCACCGAGTACCAGGCCATCAGCCACAAGATAGCTGACATGCGCAGCATGGCGGAAATCTCCCGCGTGATGACGTACCGGCTCGCGTCCCTGATGGACAAGGGCATCGCGCCGAACACGGCTGCGGCGGTGACGAAGATCTTCGCCACGGAAAGCAACTCCAAATGCGCCGACACCGGCATCCAGATCATGGGCGGCGCGGGACTGATGATGAGTTCGGAGATGCAGATGTATTTCCGCGATTCCAGGGTTGGAACTATAGGCGGCGGCACCAGCGAGATCCTTCGCAACGTGATCGCCAAGTCGATGCTCTCATAGGAGGATGAAACAATGCGGGGTATTTCTCGACGGACATCCACCCACACCGTCATTCATCAGCGCGAGTTTTTTGTAGAGATATGACCGCGAGATACCGAGACTCTCGGCCGCCTTCTTCTTGTTGCGCTTGAAGCGGGTCAAGGCGTCCTCGATGCCGCTGATTTCGACTTCATTGATGGTGGTGCGCAGATCATCGGTCGCAAGATCGGGGGCTCGATCAATTTTATGAACTGGAGCCGCGTCCCGGATTTCGGAGAGATCGTGAACCTCTATGGTCCCGCCGTCCGAAAATACGAAGGCGCGTTCGATTTCGCGCTGCAACTGACGGATGTTGCCAGGCCACGGCCTTTCCGACAGCGATGCGAGCGCTTCGGCGCTGATGCTTGGCGTGGCTCGGGCGTGACGATAGGCGATGTCCTGCAAGAACTTCGACACCAGCAGCGGAATATCGTCGAGTCTTTCGCGCAGCGAGGGCAGGTGAATCACGATCGGGGAGATTCGATAGAACAGGTCGAGGCGAAATTTCCCTTGTTCGACAAGAGCCTGAAGGTCCTTGTTGGTGGCGGAAACAAGCCTGAAATCAATTTCCCGGGGCCTTTCTCCACCGACCTGTTCTTCCATGCGGTCCTGCAAAACGCGCAGAAGCTTTGCTTAAACCTCAATCGGCATATCTCCGATCTCATCAAGAAAGATAGTACCCTCGTGCGCCTGTTCGAATTTTCCCTTCCGTCCCTTTTTGTCGGCGCCGGTGAACGCGCCTGCTTCGTAACCAAACAGTTCCGACTCAACAAGCGCGGCGGGTAAGGCTGCAGCATTGACATTCACCAAGGGCGAATCGCGCCTTTGGACTCAAGCGATGCGATGCATGCGCGACAAGCTCTTTTCCGGTGCCGCTTTCTCCTCTGATCAGAACCGGTATTTCCAGTGGCGCGACTTTGGCGATTTTGGCACAAAGCCGGCGAGTTGCTACGCTTTCACCTTGCCTGCTTTGCTTAAGTTCGGAATCTTACGCCGCGCCGCGCCGCGCCCCGATAGCACCGCTTCGGCCGTCTGCTCGGTGCTAGGGAAGCCGAAAGTCTCAGACAGCCGTGCAGCGGCGTTGACTGCAAGGCGAACAACACCGCTATCCGCGCTGGTGTCGATTCGACCTGCGCGCGCGAAAATCGTGAGTGCCATCGTAAGCCGACCTGTCACTCCGAAAACCGGCGCGCAAATCGCGGCGATGCCGCCGCCGCCGCCGTCGGACACCGTCGCAAAGCCTGCGGCTCGCACCGCCTTCACGATTGGCTCAAGTTCTGCCTCGCTTCGAGGAGCTTTTTGTCGCCGAAGCAGCTTGTTCTGTTCGAGCTCCCGTCTGATCAGGGGCATTGTCCGGTCGGGGTCTTCATAGGCGCTGTAAAGAAAGCCCGTCGCGGACCAGGTCATCGGGCAGATGTGCGTGACCGGCACGGTGCTCGCATGGCCATGACGCGCCTCAACCAGGCGAACGAATTTGGGGCCATGCTCGCCCCACACCGACAGGGCGGCGGTTTCGCCGACCTGATCGACAAGCTGCTCCAGCATCCGGGCTGCAAAACGCAGCGCGTCGAACCGGCTGAAGCCCATGATTCCCAATTGCAGTGCCATCGGCCCAAGGTCGTAAAGGCCCGTCGCGGTATCCTGCGCAACCAGCCCGATCCGCGCCAGGCTGACAAGGTAGCGATGGATTTTCGCCGCAGGCGCATTCGCCAGCTTTGCGATGTCGGACAGTCGTTGCAGACCGTCGGATTGCAGGAGTGCCGTAAGGATCGTACCGGCGAATTCAATCGACTGAATCCCGGCTTGGGCATCGCCGTACGTTTCTTTCCCTGTTTTCAACATCGCGGCGTCCCATGACCGGCTCAACATCTGCACTTGACCATAACGTCTCATATGCGATTATGTTTGTATAGCGTAATTAATTACGCATTGTAAAATAAATTGGGAATGACGTCTGGTGGGTGCAAAGAGTTCAGTTACATACACGGCGCGTGACGCCGACGTTATTGCCACGGGAATTGCCGGTCTGTTGTCGGGTGACGTTGCGGTCGTCACGGGTGCCGCGCAAGGCAACGGCGCTGCGATCGCAAGAGGTCTGGCGCAGAGCGGCGCGGTAGTGCGGCTCGCCGACATTGATCTTGATGGTGCGCTGGTTGTTGCATCTGACATAACCAGAGCCGGCGGAAGGGCGAGCGCGGTCGCGCTTGACGTCGCCGACAGGGCCCAATGCGCCGAAGTCGCTCGCGGTTGTACAGTTGACGAAGGGATTGGCCGCCGATCTCGCCGCCAATGGAATTCGCGTCAACGCCATAGCGCCAGGTCTGATCGCGACGCCGCTCACTGCGGCGTCACGCTCGCAGCCCGCAGTGATGGAAGAGCTGTTCGCCCACGCCTTGATGAAGAGATTTGCCGAGCCCGAAGAACTGGTCGGTGCGGTTCTGTTTCTGGTCTCGCGTCTTTCCACTTTCGTCACCGGCGCCATCATGGCCGTCGATGGCGGCTTCTTGGCAATCTGAAGGATATCAAGATGGGCAATTCCGATCATCAAGGCGTCGTCCGGGGCCAGCTCGAAGAGCCGGAGGCTATGACCTGCGATCTGTTGGTGGCGGGATCCGGCGCGGGCGGCATGACGGCCGCGATTGTCGCGCGCAAGAATGGTCTCGACGTTATCGTCGCCGAAAAAGAACCGGTGATGGGCGGAACGACAGCGCTGTCCGGCGGCTATCTCTGGGTCCCGAACAACACGATCAACAAGGCGGCCGGCACTAAGGACAGCGTCGATGCAGCGCGTACCTATTTGCAGCATGAAGCCGGCAACCAGTTCGATGCCGATCTTGTCGAGGCATTCCTGCGCGAAGGTCCGCGCATGGTCGATTTCATGCAGGAGAATACCGAAGTCCGGTTCGATCCTGCGATCGCGTTTTCAGACTATCATCCCGATGCGCCCGGCGGGCTGCCGGGTGGGCGCTCGATCCTGACGCGCCCGGTGCGCGGCTCGATGCTGGCCGAGGATCTCGGCAAGGTTCGCCGCGCAAGGCCCGAATTGACGCTGTTCGGCCTGACCATCGGCTCTGGCAAAGAGCTGTGGCACTTCTATCGCGCAACGCGGAAAATTTCGTCGGCGGCCTATGTCGCCCGCCGCCTTTTCCTCCATGGGCTCGATCTTCTGACGCACGGCCGCGGGATGCTGCTCTCCAACGGCAATGCGCTGTCTGCGCGCTTGCTCCGCACCGCCCGCGATCTCGACATTCCGATCTGGCTGGATAGTCCGGTGCGATCCTTGACCCGGAACGAGGAGGGCGCAGTTACCGGTGCGCTGGTTAGAACGCCACAGGGCTTGCGCCGGATCGTCGCGTGCAAGGGCGTCGTACTCGCATGTGGAGGATTCTCGCAGGACGTCGAACGCCGCAAGAGCCTCTACTCACATGCAGCCGCCGAGGGAGAGCATGTCTCGTCGGCAAGTCCGGGCAATACCGGCGACGGTGTGCGGCTCGGCCAGTCGGTGGGCGGCAACGTCGTCGAAGGCTATCCCAATCATGGCGCGTGGGCGCCGACCAGCCTCGTTCCACGTAAGGATGGCACCAAGGGCCCGTTCCCGCACTTCATCGATCGCGGCAAACCCGGCGTCATCGCCGTCCTGCGCAACGGACGGCGTTTCGTTAACGAAGCCAACAGCTATCATGACTTCGTGCAGGCAATGGTTCGTGCAACGCCGCGCGAGTCGGTGGTCGAAGCATTTCTGATTGTCGATCACCGCACCATCCGGCGCTATGGGCTCGGTTATGTGAAGCCAGCTCCGCTGCCCCTCGGTCCCGCCATCCGCTCGGGCTATCTGATCCGCGGCGAGACGCTCGCCGAACTTGCGCGCAACGCCGGTATCGACGCTTCGCAACTCGACGCCGTGGTTGCGCAGTGGAACGCTGATCTGAAGTCCGGCGTCGACAGTGCCTTCGGCAAGGGCAGCACCGCTTACAATCGCTTCCACGGCGATCCCGAGGTCAGCCCGAATCCATGCATGGCGCCGATCGCAACGGCGCCGTTTTACGCGGTGCGCGTCATTCCTGGCGATATCGGCACCTTCACGGGTCTGCGCGCCGATGCCAAAGCGCGCGTTCTCGATGCGACCATGCGACCGGTGCCGGGGCTGTACGCCGCCGGGAATGACATGGCGAGCGTCGCAGGCGGCAACTACGTCGGCGGCGGCATCACGCTTGGGCCAGCGATGACGTTCGGATACATCGCTGCCCGGCACGCCGCCGGGATTGAAGAAAAAACAAGCTGAGCATTCGCGTCAGCCAATACGGGGAGGAAATAATGCATCGCAGAACAGTTTTGAAGGGAATGCTTGCGGCGTCGATGGCGGCGACGGGCGGCAAGGCGTTCGCGCAGTCCTCGGAAATCCGGATCGGCTGCCTGAGCGCAGCCTCCGGACCGGCGGCATTTCTTGGCGCGTCCGAGAAAAACCAGTTCGATTTGATGGTCGAGCAGTTTAATGCGCAGGGCGGCATGTCCGGCCACAAGATCGTGCCGTTCTACTACGACACCGAAGGCAACAGCACGAACGCGGCCCAGCAGTTTCGCCGCCTCGCGGAGTCCGACAAGGTTCATGTCGTCGTCGGTCCCAGCACGACCGGAGAGTCGATGGTGCTCAAGCCGATCGCGGATGAGCTCAAGATCCCGATGATCACTATGACGGGAACGGAAGCGCTGGTCGTTCCGCCGACCCGCTACGTATTCAAGGTAGCTCCAACGGATCGGATCGTCTCCGCCCACATGCTGTCTTTTGCCAAATCGAAGGGCTGGAGTAAAGTCGGCATTATTTCTTCCGCCGACGGCTTCGGTCAGGCGGGCGCAGGCTTCCTGAAGTCGAATGCCGAAAAGCTCGGTGTCAAGATCGTGCTCGCGGAAGAATTCGGTCCGCGCGATACCGACATGACGCCGCAGATCCTGCGCATTCGCCGTGCTGAAGTCGATGCGATGTTGATCTGGAGCGTCAATCCCGGCCCGACGATCATCCTGAAGAACGCCGCTGCGTCGGGCTTCAACAAGCCGATCGTGAACAGCTTCGGCGTCGCCAGCACGCAGCTGCTCGAGCAGGCCGGCGCCACGGCGGAGAACACCTACGTCTCGACGATGCGCCTGCTTTTGCCTGACGATCTCGCGCAAGACGATCCGCTGCGTCCGGTCATCAGCAAGGTCGCCGCTAACTATCGCGCGCGCTTCAAGGCTCCGGCCACGACCTTTGTCGGCCATCCCTACGACGCCATGACGCTGATCGAGCTGGCGCTGAAGAAGGCCGGCAAGGCGGATCGAGAATCTCTCGTGGATGCGATCCATTCGGGCATCAGTTTCCCGGGCTGCAATGGCGAAATGAATTTTTCGGCCGCAAACCCCGGCGGACAGACAGAGGGGTCGAGGCCCGTCGTGATGGTTCAGATCAAGGCTGGAAAATTCACGATCGCCGAGTGACTCCAAATCGGGAGGGGATCGTCCCATGAGCGACTTCTTGCAGATATTGATCAGTGGTGGCATCGTCGGTTGCATCTACGCCATGGCGGCCCTCGGTTTCACGATCGTGTTCAACGCAACGCGCGTCGTGAATTTCGCCAATGGCGAATTCCTCATGCTCGGCAGCTTGGGGCTCGCGGGCGCTATTGCAACAGCGGGTCTTCCCCTTTGGCTCGCCGTTATCGTGACGATCCTCTGCACAACACTTGTCGGTGTCGCGATGCAGGTGGTCTTGTTGGATCATGCCCGCAGCGCCGACGAGCTCACACTTGTGATGCTAACGATCGGCACCGGCCTCGCTCTGCGGGGTGCGGCCGCGCTGGTGTTCGGTCGCGAAGTCGCTTTCGTTCAGGATTTCGGCCTGTTTCCGATGATCCTGATCGGAGACATCTATGTCATCAGCCAAGGCGTCTGGATCGCCCTTACATTGGTCTGTGTCAGCATCGGCTTGTGGTTCTTGTTCGCGCGCACCACCTTCGGCAAGGCGATGCGGGCGGCCAGCCAGGAGCCGCGGGCTGCCGCGCTGTGTGGGATCGAACCGCGGCGCGCGGCTGCGACGGCCTTCGCCCTTGCGGCCGCACTCGGTGGTCTTGCCGGCGCGCTGGTGACGCCGATCTCTGCGGCATTCTACGAGAACGGCATCTTTCTGGGGCTGAAGGGCTTTGCAGCCGCGGTCGCAGGCGGGCTCGGCAATCCGCTGGGCGCAGTCGTGGGCGGGCTGGTCATCGGCATGGTTGAGGCCATGACCGCCGGCTATGTCTCGTCCGGTTACAAGGACGGCGTTGCGTTCATCGTGCTGCTTTTTGTTCTTCTGCTGCGCCCGACGGGATTGTTCGGCGGAGCTTCCGTGAACCGGGTCTGAGATCATGTCCGCTCCCAATTCCGGCCTGCGGCGCGATCTCCTGCGTCTGCTCGCGCTTATTGCGGTGCTCGTTGTCCTTGAGTTCGTTCTCAAGAGCCAATTTTATCGCAGCACTGTCATTCTCTCGATGATCTTCGCGATTGCGGCGATTGGCCTGACGCTTCTGATGGGGTTCGCCGGCCAGTTGTCGATTGGGCAGGGCGCCTTCTTCGGCATCGGCGCCTATACTGCCGCGCTCGCGCTCCAGCGCCTGGGCCTGCCGATCGTCGGGGCGCTCGCGCTTGCGGCATTGGTTCCGGCGCTGCTCGGCTTTGTCATCGCACGTCCGATCCTGCGGCTCGCAGGCCATAATCTGGCGCTCGCCACGCTTGCTCTCGGGGCCGTCTTCTATGTCGTTGCCACGCAATGGACCGGCATCACCGGCGGCATCGATCCCGGTATCAACGGTCTGCCGGCCTTGCGATGGTTCGGCTTCGAGCATGGCCGGGTAATCTTCTGGCTGTCCGGGGCTTGCCTCGTACTCTGCACCGCCATGGCCCTGATGCTGGTCGACGGACGCTTCGGCCGGGCGTTGAAGGCTGTGAAGACGTCGGAGATCGTTGCAAGCTGCACCGGCATCGATGTGGCCCGGACGAAGGCGGTGGTGTTCGCGATCGCTGCAGGTTTCGCCGGCCTGTCCGGAGCTCTGTTCGGGCTGTTTCTGCGCTCTTTCAACGCGACATCTTTCAACATCAGCCTGTCGATGGAACTTCTGATGATGGTGATCGTGGGATCGCTAACCACGATCTGGGGTGCTCTGTTCGGTGCTCTCGCAATCGTGGTCCTGCCGAATCTTCTTGAAGGTTTCGATCACGCCAAATTGCTGATCTATGGATTGATGATGGTCGCTGTCATGATGTTCGCGCCCGACGGTCTGGCAGAAACCGTGGCCCGGCTGTTCACCAGGCGGAGGGCGGTGTTGTGACCGCGACGCTTTCGCTTCACGGGATCTCGAAGTCGTTTGGCGGGCTAAATGCGGTCGAAGACGTCTCGTTCGATCTGCCGCCGGCCGTCGTTACGGCGTTGATTGGCCCCAACGGTGCTGGAAAATCAACGATCATCAACCTCATTGCCGGGATCTTCGCGCCCAATGGCGGCCGGGTCATGCTCTGCGAGACCGACATTACTGCGCTGCCTATGTTCCGCCGCGCATGTCTCGGTGTGGCGCGAACCTATCAGACGCCGCAAATGATCCACGGCCTCGATGCGCTAGGAAACGTCATGGCCGGCGCCTATCGCTTCGGCAGTCATGGACTGCTGACGACGATCTTCATGCCGTGGGTGGTCGCCAGGGAGAATTCGGAGATGGCCGAACGCGCCGCTGCGGCGCTGCGTAAGGCCGCGGTGCCGGAAATCTGGTGGGACCGCCGCGCCGTCGATCTGCCGTACGGCATTCAGAGGCGTGTCGAGATCGCGCGGGCGATCGCGCAGGGACCGAAGATTCTGATGCTCGACGAGCCTGCGGCAGGTCTCAATCCTGCCGAGACCGTCGAGATCGGCGAGTTGCTCATCGAGATCGCCACCGACGGCGTCGCGGTGCTGCTCGTCGAGCACGACATGCCTCTGGTGATGTCGACGGCAACCCAGGTTGTGGTGGTGAATTTCGGCCGCCGGCTTGCGGTTGGCAGTCCGACGCAGATCATGGCCAACCCCGAAGTTGTGGCGGCCTATCTCGGCGCCGATGTGAGCGCGGATGATGAGGTCTTCGCATGAACGGTCTTTTGCGATTGGATAATCTCGTCGCCGGATACGGTTCGCTAACGGTGCTGAAGGGCCTGTCGCTCAGTGTCGCGAAAGGCGAGATCGTCGGGTTGGTCGGCGCCAACGGCGCGGGCAAGTCAACGCTTTTGAATGCAATTTCCGGCGTCATCCCGATGCGCAGCGGCAGCATCCTGTTTGATGGCGAAAATCTTGGCGGCCGTCGTGCCGCCGCTATTGCGCGCGCGGGATTGCGGCATGTCCCGGAAGGACGCCGCGTCTTTGCCGAGCTCTCGGTTGAGGACAATCTTCGGCTCGGTGCCTATGGCACGCGCAACGACGAGATCGAAAAGAGATTGCCGGAAATCTTCGGGATGTTTCCGCGTCTCGTCGAGCGCCGTCACCAGGCGGCGGGCACTATGTCGGGCGGCGAGCAGCAGATGCTCGCAATCGGTCGCGCGTTGATGGCCAAACCTCGTCTTCTGATGCTGGATGAGCCATCGATGGGACTGGCGCCTTTGGTGGTGGCGGAGATTTTCCGGCTCATCCGGTCGTTGCGCGACGATTTCGGTCTCGGCATTCTGCTGGTGGAGCAGAATGCACGGGCCGCTTTGCGGATCTCGGATCGCGCCTGTGTGATGGCGCTTGGACGTTTCGAACTGGAAGGCACCGGACGGGAATTGCTTCGTAATCCCGCTGTCGCGCAGGCATTTCTTGGGGCGGATACCAAGGCCGGTGTGAAAGTTCAGACCGAACCTGGAGCAAATCAAACGACCGCGGATCGTGTGCAGTAGGCCGGGGAGCAGCATGACCACGTTGCAGCAGCAACACTTGATCGATTTCCAGTCGTTCGTGTTTGACTATGCTCGCGGGTTTGACGAAGCGCGCGGCCTCGGCCGGCCGCAGATCGCG
>JAQSDT010000714.1 GCA_029946075.1 bacterium
TCTTGTCCGGGAAATCGACCGAAACCTCTGCCCTGTCGGAAATGGACTTCATCGCCTGCCTTCCTGTGCCGGGCTGCCCCGTGTCATGTACCCATGGAAACCGAGGCGGGCAGGCCCCGCAGGTGGTTCTTCACGCGCCGGACGCCGGGGACGTTCTCGGCGGCGACGCGGTAGGCCTTGCGGACTTCCTCGCCTTCGACGAAGCCCCAGAGATGGACGACGCCGTCGTTGGCGAAGACGTTGACCGGCCACTTCGACGTCCAGGGATGATTCTCGAGCGCCGCCACCACCATCTCGCGCAGCGCCCTGTCGGTCGGCTGCAGCACTGGCTGGTCGGGCTCGCGCGACAGCACGGCGCGCAGCAGGTCGGACCGGCTCACCACCCCGGCCAGCACGCCATCCCGCACGATCGGGATGCGCTTGATCTTGTGGCGTTCCAGCAGTCCGACCAGCCCGCTGAGCGGCTCGTCTTCGCCTGCCGTCACGACCTCCCTGGTCATGACGTCGGCGATGCGGCGGCCATGCGCCGCGACGAAGTCGTGGGCGGCGGCGCCCTCGCTGTCGACCAGGCGGGCGAGCCAGCTCTTCTTCGCCGTCGTGCCGATTTCGACGCGGCGCAGCAGGTCGGCCTCGCTGACGATGCCGACGACCGCGCCCTTGTCGTTGATCACCGGCACGGCGCTGACGCCCGCGCCGAGCAGCAGTTCGGCCGCGTCGAACACCGACTCCTTCGCATTGATGCACACGACGTCCGTGCTCATGATGTCCCTTGCGCGCATGGTTTCCTCCTGCGGGGTTGGTGGGCGCCTCAGCCGAGCAGCCGGGTCGACTCCTGGACCGCCGGCGTGGTGCCGGTCAGCGACAGCGTCGTCACGAGCTGCCGCATCCGCCGGGCCTCCTCGGTATAGTCGGCGGCCGCCTTCACGCTCCAGTCGTGCTGCGCCTTGACCAGGCCCGCGACGTCGCGCGCCGCGGTCACGGCCTGCCAGCTCCGCAGGGTCTCGGCGAGGCGGCGGTCGACGAACCGCGCGATCTCCTGCTGCCAGCAGGTGCCCGCCTCGACGCAGGCCTGCAGGGCATCCGGGAGGAACATCATCGGCGGCGCGGCCATCGAGAAAATCGCGGCCGGTGCCGTCGAGGAAGCGGGAAGGGCGGCAGCGGGAAGGGCGGCAGCGGGAAGGGCGGCGGCGGGAAGGGGAAGGGTGGGGACGCTCATCGGAATCTCCTTCTGTCGGGGAGAGGAGCGGCGGCGGTCGGGGGCAGGCGACCTCGGCGCACTGCAGCCGGCAAGGTCCCGCATAGACCCCGGGCCGCCCCCCGGCCACTCGGGAATATTACGTAGGCGGAGCGAAGCTCCGCCCATGAGCGTCAGGACATTGCGCAGTAATGTCCGGGAGCGTCGAAGGCAGGCGGAGCTTCGCTCCGCCCCTGAGCGTCAGGACATTGCATGGCAATGTCCGGGAGCGTCGAAGGACCTCTCGACCGCCCCGGCCCTCTCCCCTAGAGAGAACCACACGAACCAGGAGAACCCTCCATGAGCGCACAAGGAACAGTCCTGGTGACCGGCGGCTCCGGCTACATCGGCAGCTGGTGCGTGATCGGCCTGCTGCAGCAGGGCTACACGGTGCGCACGACCGTGCGCAGCCTCGCGCGCGAAGCGGCCGTCCGCGCCGCGATCGGCAAGATGGTGGATCCGCAGGACCGCCTCAGCTTCCATGCCGCCGAGCTCACGGCCGACGCCGGTTGGGACGCCGCCATGGACGGCTGCGACTATCTTCTCCATGTCGCCTCGCCGATTGCGCTCGGCCAGCCGAAGAGCGCCGACGAGCTCATCGTCCCCGCCCGCGACGGCACGCGCCGCGCCGTGGGTGCCGCCCTGAAGGCCGGCGTGAAGCGCATCGTGCTCACCTCGTCCGTGGCGGCGGCCAGCCCGCGCAGCGGCATCCGCGAAAGCGCCAGCGACGAAACAGTGTGGACCGACCTCCACGACCCCAGGGTGAATGCCTACTCCCGCTCCAAGACCCTGGCCGAGCGCGCCGCCTGGGACTTGATGGCGGCCTCGCCGGGCACCACCACGCTGGCCACCGTCAACCCCTCCGTGGTGCTCGGGCCGGTCCTCAGCCGCGACTTTTCCGATTCGGTCCAGGTTGTGCAGCGCCTGCTGACCGGCCGGGTCCCCGGCCTGCCGCGCCTGGGCTTCAGCTTCGTCGACGTGCGCGACGTGGCCGACCTGCACATCCGCGCCATGATCGCGCCGGAGGCGGCGGGCCAGCGCTTCATCTGCGCCGGCGACTTTGCCTGGATGGAAGAGGTGGCTTCCATGCTGCGCGCCCGCCTCGGCCAGGCCGCCGGCAAGGTCCCGACGCGCAAGGTCCCGGACCTGGTCCTCCGGCTGGTGGCGCTGTTCGACAAGGAAGTGGCGGCCGTGGCGCCGCGCCTTGGCGAGAAGCGGACGTTCGTCTCGGCCAAGGCGCAGAAGCTGCTCGGCTGGCGGCCGAGACCGCTGGAGGAGACCGTGCTGGATTGCGCCAGGAGCCTGATCGAGGTCGAGCGAAGCTCGGCCGGTTAGCGTCAGGCCGCGGCTTGGTTACAAGCCGCCATGCGTAGCAATGTCCGAGAGCGTCGAAGGCAGAACGTCCCGTTCACCCTTTCAATAGATCTCCAAATCGTCCCGCCCGCAGCGGCGGGCTTCGGGTTCTTTCAGCGAACCTTGGAATCTTACGAATAGTTTCGTATCGTATGATCTGTGCGGACTGCTGCCATCAGCGCGCATCGACAATACAAGGCCACCGACATGAAGCTCTACAGGCCCGGCGAGAAGGGCCACGCGCTCTGCGAGACCGACGGCCGGGTGTCCACCACCTTCCGCTATCGCGACGTGCCGTTCAGCGACGGGTCCGGCGTTGCCCGCAGGATCCTGGCCGGCGTCTGCGACCGCTGCGGCAAGGTCGTTTCGATCCCGCCGCAGTCGACGCCCTCGATCAAGGCGGCGCGGCGCAATGCGCAGGTTCCGATCGAGGCCGTCCTGCCCGCCGTCTATCTCGATGCGCTCGATCTCGCCTGCTGGCGCATCGATCCCGACGCCTCGCTGGAATCGCGCAAGCCGCTGCTGATGCACTACCTGCACGCCTCCGCGCAGAGCAAGGCCGCCATTCGCCGGCTCGCCCGGGCCGCGCGGGAAGCAACGTCGCTCTTCGCGCCGGCCCCGCCGGCGGGCGACCGGAAGCGACTGTCGATGAAGGTCTCGCCGGCCATGTCCCGGACGGTCGAGCGGCTGGCCGAGGCGACCCGCCTGTCGAAGACCGAGCTGATCAAGGGCGCCATCGTCCAGATCGCCGAGGACATCGTCGGCCCGGCGCGGCCGGCGCGCCTCGAGGAGCTGAAGTCCCTGGCGTTCTTCGCCAACTGCTAAGCAGCTGGCGCGTTCGCGACCGCGTCGCGGTAGTAGCTGCGGGCCTCGATGTTGAACCTGGAATCGCGCAGGAACGCCGGCGTGTCCTTCAACCGTTCCCGGAACTCGGGGAAGGCGGTGAGCGGCGGCGGCGGTGCGAAGAGGCGCTCGATCGCCGTCAGGTCCTGCCCCGGGTTGGCCGGGATCGGATATTCCTGCCGGCTGCTCTGCGCCATGGCGCTGCTGGCCGCGACGAATCCTGCTGCCGCCAGGAATGCCGCGGCGGCGCGGCGAATGCTTTTGCTTCCTCGCAGGACTGCCTCCCCGCAGTCTTCAGGTACCAACCTCGCCCTTTGATATCAGGAACGAGGCGGCGCGGGAGAGAAAATGCGTCGGCCGGCAAGCATTGACCGCAACGTCCTCGCAGCGATCGCGTTCATTGGGCGACTCATGAGGAGGAGCGCTCCATGACTGATTATTCCATGACGAACGGCAACCATCGGGAAGGCCCCGCCAAGCCGGACCTCGGCGCCGCGGTCTCCGAAATCAAGACAGCCGTGACCGACAAGGCGGCCGAGATGGCCGACCGGTCGGCCCGTGCCGGCGCCGATGCCGTCTCGGGTGTGGCGAAAACGGCCGCCACGCTGGCCGACTCCTTGAAGGAGCAGTCGCCCGCCGTCGCCGACTACGTCCGCTCGACCGGCCAGCGCATCGATCGCCTCGCCGACGATCTGCGCGACAAGTCGGCCGGCGAGCTGCTCACCATCGCCAGCGACTTCGGCAAGCGCCAGCCCCTGGCCCTGCTGGCGGGTTCCGCCATCGTCGGTTTCGCCCTGGCGCGCATCGTCAAGGCAGGGCTGGAGACTTCCGGCACACCGGAAGTCAGCAAGATTGGGCAGATAGCCTCCAATTCAGGAGAGGTGAAATGATCGGCGAAGAACGCCCCGGGGAGAGGGTCGGAGAACGGCCCGGCATCGCCACCCTGGTCACCGATGCCCTCTCGCGCAGCGCGGACCTCCTGCAGACCGAGTTCCGCCTCGCCCGCGCCGAGCTTGGCGAGAAGGCCGAGGCCTTCCGCGCCAGCCTCGTCGCCGGCCTGGTGATGATGATGATCGGCTGCGTCTTCCTGATCGGCGCTCTCGTGCTGCTGCTGCAGGCGATCGTGACGGTGATGATCGAAGGCGGCGTTTCCCCGCCGCTGGCCATCGTCATCGTTGCCGGCGGGTCCGCCGTCGCCGGCATTCTCATCCTGATGGCCGGGCGCAAGACGCTCGGCAATGTCGATCCCACCCCCGAACGCACCATGGATTCACTTCAGCGCGATGCGCGCATGGCAAAGGAGAGCCTCACATGACCAGTGCCCGTCTTCAACGCGACGCCGAAGTCCAGCGCGCCGGCCTTTCGAACACCCTGGGCCAGTTGCGCGACGGCATGACGGCGCAAGCCCTGTCGGCCGAAATGATGGGCGTCGCCCGCGACACCTCGCTGTCGCTGGTGAAGAGCCTTGCTGAATCGGCGAAGGCAAACCCGGGCGCCGCGCTGCTGATCGGCGCCGGCCTCACCATGCTGCTGACCAGGACCACGGGCGCCGACGTCATGTCCACGGCATCGTCGGCCCTCAAGGCCGCCACCGCGGCGGGAACGGATGCGGCCGTCTCGGCGGCGGGTGGCGTCGGCCGGGCGGCGGGCGCCGTCGCCGGCACCGCCAGCTCGCTGGCGGGCCGCGCCAAGGACACGGTGGCCGATGCCGCGGGCAAGCTCGGCGGCACGGTGAGCGAAACCGCGGCCTCGCTGCGCGACAAGGCAGCGGGAACCGTCGATTCGCTCCGCCACACGGTGGCCGGCACCGCCGACCAGGTGCGCGGCACGGTCGAAGGCCAGGTCGACCAGGCCGTCGGGCAAGCCAAGGAAATGCTTCACGACGGCCAGGACCGCGCCCGGCAACTCGAGGGCGAAGCGGCGAAGGTTGCCGCCGAGGCCAAACAGGTCATGACGCGCTTTCTCGAGGAGCAGCCCATTCTCGTGGCGGCGATCGGGACGGCCATCGGGGCGCTGTTCGGAGCGGCCTTGCCGGTCAGCCAGGCCGAGCGCTCGGTTCTCGGCAAGGTCGGGGCCGAGGCGGTGAGCGCCGGTCGCGAGGCGCTGGACAAGGCCAAGGATGTCGTCAGCGACGAGCTGGCCTCCGCGCACCTTGGCGAGAAGGTGGACCAGGTGGCGGGCCGCCTTGTCGATACGATGGTGCCGACGGGAGGTCGCGCTACCGGATGATCGATCGCCTTCCTCGTCGCCTGACGGGACCTGACGGGGCCTGACGGGACCTGACGGGGCCTGACGGGGCCTGACGGGGCCTGACGGGGATCGTGATCCCGGCTTGCCAATCCCACCCACCCATCTACCCCAACTCCCATCCACCCATGCAAGGAGCAACGACAATGCCGACCCGGGGAGCCACCGCCATCCAGCCCGCCACCCGCCGCAGCGCATCGGGTCCCGATGCCATCACCCTTCTCAAGGAGGACCACAAGACGGTGGCCGGCCTGTTCAAGGAATTCGACAAGGCGACCGACAAGCGCAAGCAGGAGATCGCCGGGGAGATCTGCACCGAGCTGACGATCCACGCCACCATCGAGGAGGAGATCTTCTATCCGGAGGCCCGGAAGTTCCTCGACGACGACAAGGGCGAGGACATGCTCGACGAAGCCGAGGTCGAGCATGAAGGCATCAAGGACCTGGTCAGGAAGATCGAGGCGTCGCCCGGCGGCGATCGGTTCGAGGCCCAGGTCACGGTCCTCAAGGAGTATGTCGAGCATCACGTCGAGGAGGAGGAAACCGAGATGTTTCCCAAGCTGCGCAAGACCGACTTCGACGCCAAGGCCGTGGGCGCCCGCCTCGATGAGCGCAAGCAGGAGCTCAAGCAGGAGTTGGGCTGAGGCTTCCGGCCACCAAGGAAAACGAGGGGACGGGTGAATTCCTAACCGCCGCCCGGGATCTCCGTCCCGGGAAGTCCCCTCGAGCCCGCTCGATCATGCCCGATCGAGCGGGCGCTTCCTTGTCCTGCTTTTGGGTCCGGACGGCCCTCGCAACTTGGCGAAATTCGGCAAGACATTCAGCAAGACACCGGGCGATCGACGACAGGCACAAAAAACGATCGCAACACGCAACACCGTCTAGCCCTCGTCGTTGGTCAGGAACGTCCCGCCATGTGGCGGGCCACCAACCGAAGGAGACGCCCATGAAAACGACCCTACTTGCCCTGGCGCTGATCGGCGCGGCCGGCATCGCGCAGGCCCAGACGGGAACGTCGACGCCCACGACGCCCTCGCCGGGCTCCGTCACGCCGCCCAGCGGCATGCCCTCGACCTCCCTGCCGCCGTCGGCCACCAACACGCCCAGCCCCAGTGCGCTGAACCCGTCCACCACGACCGCTGCCGAAGCCGCCGCGCGCAGCAAGATCGAGGCTGCGGGCTATAGCAGCGTCAAGGGGCTCACCCTGGCGCCCGACGGCACGTGGCGCGGCATCGGCATGCGCGACAACGTCGAGGTCGCGGTGAGCATCGATTCGTCCGGCACCGTGGCGCAGCAGTAACCCGTCACCGCCTGACATGCTGAAGGACCCGCCGGTGTCGCCGGCGGGTCTTTCGTTGTTTCGGTCGGAAGAATGTCGATGGAGCCGGACTTGGGCCCGCCCAGGCCGCTCGCCCAGGCTTCCTTGACGCTGGCGCTGGCCGGCGCGTTCGCGACCGCGTCGCGGTAATAGCTGCGGGCCTCGATGTTGAACTTGGAATCGCGGAGGAACGCCGGCGTGTCCTTCAACCGTTCCCGGAACTCGGGAAACGCGGTGAGCGGCGGCGGCGTCGGCGGCGCGAAGAGGTGCTCGATCTCGGTCAGGTCCTGCCCCGGGTTAGACGGGATCGGATATTCCTGCCGGCTGCTCTGCGCCATGGCGCTGCTGGCCACGGCTAGTCCTGCTGCCGCCAGGAATGCCGCGGCGGCGCGGCAAAGGTGCTTGTTTTTCCGCAGGACTGCCTCCCCGCAGTCTTTCGATACCAACCTCATCCTTTGATATCAGGAACGAGGAGGTGCGGGAGAGAAAATGCATCGGGTCGAGCTCGATGACGGGCACGGAGCAAGAATGGGAACGAGGTCGAGGAAGACCGCATTTTCCGATTTTTAGGAAATCGGCATCGCGTTGCCTGTGATAGTTGCTACAGTATGCAACGCAGCGTTGCGTCAAATCCGAGGAAATCACTGCTTAGGTAAGCGATTGTGCAGCGGCCAGCGGGAAATATCATCGCAAAAACGGTTCCTCGACTGCTCCGAATAAGCCGCCGAGATGATTGGCAGTTGGCTAAGCAAGTATCGATTCTAGACGTGTGCCTTCGCCTGGGTCTCACGCTTCGGCAAGGAAAGACTAGTTGTTTTGGCGACCATCCCGATAGTACTCCGAGTCTTCATATCTATAACAAAGAGAACAGGTGGCACTGCTTTGGATGTTCTCTTCACGGATCGTCAATCGATCTCGTAGCGGGGTTCCAGAGGATATCGCCGTCCAGCGCCGTCAACTGGATACTGGGTCAATCGCTCATTCCCCGACGCGTCGTGCCGGTTCGGCGTCTCCTCTCACTCAAGCGATCTGCGAGCCCAAATCCGGACATCTTCCGTTGGCTAATGGAACAGAGTCCTCTTGAAGAAACCGGTCGAGCGTACCTTTCATCACGAGGCTTTACTCCGGATACTCTTGCAAAATTCTCGCTGGGTCAGGTCGTCGATCCAAGTCGGCTTGTCGAAGGCGGAATCTCTCGCTGGGGAGCAGGTCCATTAGTCGAAGCCGGAATTCTGCGTGAAACGACGTGGGGACTTAAGTCGTTGTTCGTTGCTGAAACAATTCTGTTTGCCTTCGAACGCGATGGTAGGGTGACTTACGTCCAAGGGCGCGCGATGCGAGACGATGCCTCATATCGATGGATAGGCCCGGCAAATCTTGGAAAACCACTCTTCAACGCGGATGCACTTAACCTCGCGCGCCTCGGTAGGCCCATACATCTTTGTGAAGGTGTCACCGATACCATAGCCGCAACCCAACTGGGAAAGCTTGCGGTCGGAGTGCTAGGAGCAAGTTCGTTGACGTCTGAACTGGCCGCGCAATTCGACGGAATGAAAGTCATCTTACTGCCAGACGGAGATCGAGGTGGCGAGCTGTTCGAACGGAATGCGAGATCGATATTCCTAACGCGAAATACCTACCTTCAGGTGAGGCGGCTTCCCCCTGGAAAGGATGTGGCTGACCTAATTAGAAATCAGGGTAAGAAGAGGCGAGGCAAGGTCTGATGCCTATTTCTGCTTTCAATCGCTTCGTCCTGAAGCAGAATCTCGTATGGGCTTGGCGCAAGGCCGCGTTTCTCTATCGCAGAACAGATGGGCTGCAAGATCAAGAGCATGTCGCTGAATTCGACCTCGATTTAGAGAAGAATCTCGATGAGATTGCCGAAGATCTTGAGGCCGGCCGATACGAGTTGGCACCAATACGACTCCTGCCTCAGCCAAAAGTAGCCGACGGCAACGCGGTCAGGTCACGCCAAAGTTTCCAAGTAAGTGTGCGAGATCAAGTGACTTGGATCGCGCTCGTCAATGCAATTGGTCCGTCCTTAGACAGAAAGATGCCGCCGTGGAGTTACGGGCATCGGCTGCATAGATCAGCGTGGGTGCCAGATGTTGAAGAGGGCGACCGCAGAACCAAGATTGGTCCCTACAGACATAGCGGCGCCCAACTGTTCCGTCGCTTCCGACAAAGTTGGCCACTGTACCGCCGCCACATCGCGCTTACCGCTCGCAGTTTGGCGGCCGGGGGTATTGATCAACAAAATCTTGACGAGGGTGAGCGTAGGGTGCTCGCGACACAATTCGACGAGCAAAGCCCCAACAGGCTTGCATATCTTGAGCCTGGCTATTTTGGGACGACAGATGGTTCTGCATACTATGTTGGATTTGATCTCAAGACGTTCTATCCCAGTATTCGTCCGACAAGCATTGTTGCGGCGCTTCATAGGCATTCCAGTGAAGTCGATTCTGATCCAAGGTTGCTCGCCACAATCGAGCGACTTCTAGATTTTCGAGTATCGACTCACGGCCTATCCAAAGCACTTAAGGCTTCCGTTGAGCCATCAACAAAAAACGGTCCGCTTAATGGGCTTCCTACAGGACTAATGGTTGCCGGCTTCCTGAGCAACGTTGCGCTTCTCAGTGTTGATGAAGTGGTTGCCTCAGAAGTTGGGAGCCGCCGCATAGCACACTTTCGCTTTGTCGATGATCATACCTGTGTGGGGCCAAGCTTCGACGCGCTACTTAGCTGGATTGAAAGATACCGAACCATTCTGCACCAAGAGCTACCGGACACTAGACTCAATGAGGAGAAATTCCAGCCAGAGTTGTTGGGTCATCTACTGTCCGCTCAGCGTCGTAGCAAGAACACGAGAACATCACAGCGCAAGCTCGACCAGCACTACAATGCAGCCGCTGCAAGCGCCAAAGTCGAGCCAGCATATCCTAGGCCGTTGTTAACTAGAACGCTGGCTCAGTTGTCGCTTCTCGGTCAAGTAAACTTCGACGTTCTCGGTGATCAAGGGCAGAAGGCGCAAATCGACCAACTTGAAGCGCTGTTGTTAACGGACCTTCCTGAGGCGGAGCTCCGAGCAGATACACGCAGATCATATGCTTCGTCGCGTCTAGCAAGTGCCGTGCCGCGACTTCGCGACAACGTTGCCGAGTTGACGCGTTTGCTACGACAGCTTCGCCAAGCGACTATCGGTCTTAAGAATGCGCAGAACGACATGGCATCGTCTGTTCGTGAGGTCGCAGACTCGACCGAAAGAAAGCAGCTCGTCGATCTGCAGGATCGAATGAACTCTCTTTCCACGCAGGTGAAGGCACAAAGAGATCGGATAGCTGCTGAACGCAATATGCGCTTCGTTCGTACGTTCAATTTATTGATTGACGCGTTCTTGCGTCATCCACACAAAGCCCGACTGTTGCAGCAAATTCTCTCGTTCTGTCGTGCGACTGGATACGACGGCCTTTCGATAGTTTTCGAAAAAATTTGGAGCTTCGAGAGATCACAATATCCAACTTTCGCATTCTTACTGGGCTTAACGTTCCAAACGCTCGCCTCTCATGTTCTGCGCGCCGCTTATGAAATGAAGAGCCAAGACCATGACGCGCGACGTCGAGATACAGCAAGAGAGTTTCTCGCCTGTGTGGCTAAAGTCGACATAAAAACCCAAGAAAACTATTCAGAGTTCTATCTTGGCGACGCCGCAAGATGCCTGGCAGTCGCCTTGGAGGCAGCTGCGATTTTCTTGGAGGATTCCAGCCAAACCACCCACTCAAATGCTCTATGTGCTCAGCAGTTGCGGCGACTGATTGCAACGCTGTCAATCAACATAGAGAACCACCTTGGCGCGGGTGTGAAGTCCAATACCGCTGCGTGGCTTCATTTCATTGAGGGCATTTGCAGCCGGCCGTGGGCGACCGACCCCAGTGTCGTGTGGCGTAAGCTTAGTGTGAACTTGGAGCCTCAAACGCGGCTCGATCGAGTTGCGCTTAGGCGCTACCCGGCTGTACTTCCCGAAAGTGCATTGAGATTGATTGGAACAAAGTCGTGGCCACTCGAAAAACGCGATCTCGGTTGGCTTTATGACGTCGTAAAGGAAATTTCGCTAGAGAAGCGCGACATTCCAGCGAAGTTAGCTGCAAGGGCGCATCCCTTACTTAAGGAGCACGTAGATCGAATTGATCTGATTGGCTGGGCGGCGGAGTGCGTAGTAATCTCTGAGAGTTTTGACGGAGAGGGCGCATTTGATCCTCGTGTCTCCGAATGGACGGCGCTTGAGATTCTGCGGCAGATCATTTCGATCGATGATAGTTTTGACCAGCATCAAGTGGAGCCTATTTGGCATCCAGCGAACTACACGGTGCCGAAGAGCTGGTGCGAGAAGCCAAGTGAGCGATGGCGGCGAACTTCCGCGACGTGGACCTGGGAGAGTTGGAGGGCATTTTCCCAGAGTACCGGGACGGTCGAAAGGAAACGTCGCGGCTTAGTCCATGACTATCGATACATTGAAGACGGAGGTGCCGCTCCGATTGATCAGGAGCAAGCACGAATGGTCGCTTATGGCCTTCTGCTATTTGGGCTGCTGCGTCGATCCTTTGCTCTACCGTCTATTTGGAACATTCCGGGGCAGCATCGAGCACATGTCGGCCTAATCGGCGCTAATGCTCGGTACTTGCCGATATCTTCTGATACGCTTTCCATCATTGAGGGATTGGCACGGCCTCGCTCAAGAGAAAGCGTCTTAATGGTGAGGGCACCGGGGTTTGCGGGTGCAAAGGATGTTGCAGACCTGCTTAACATGCCCTCCGATAAAGACCTCGATGTTCCAGTGCTGGCTGATTCGCTGGATATTCATGGCGCGGTTGAAGCCGCTCAGAAGAATCTCGAATTGTTTCAGTTCTCCGTTATGCAGCATCGACCGCGGCAACTGACGCCAGTTAGCGTGAAGGTACTCGAACGATTGAAGCTTGCTGACGTAGTTGAGTCAGGACAGCAGGAGTAGCGAAATATCGTGCTAGAAAAACTGGCAGTTGGAATTGTCCAGACGAACCTCGACGCTGCACTGGCGTGGCAACGTGGCCCGGAGATGGATATTGATGAAGCTCTCGAAGCAGAGAGCCAAATTGTTCACGCCTTGGAATCGTTTGCGGAAGCAGGGCCGCGACCGCAAATCGTCGTGTTGCCTGAGCTTGCCGTACCCTTGCATATGCGACATCAGTTGCAGAGCCATGCCAACGCACTTGAATCAATAATAATTGCGGGCTTGGACTACCGAATTGTCCGACATCCGACGATGCGTCAGGCTGGATGTGTGAAGAATGAAGCGTTGTTGGTTTTGCCGGATCGCTGGTTGGGCCGTCGGCTTCGGGCACCAACAACTGCGAGAATTATCGGAAAAACGTATCCTGCGTGGGGGGAACGTAGGCTACTGCGCACTGCTCACTATGATTTTGCGCCAGACCCGGTGGTTTGGGTGTTTGACGGACACGACGCAGGACGCTTCGCAGTGGCAATTTGCTACGACTTCATGGACTTGGAACGCCTCGCAATGTACCGCGGGCGCATTCATCATCTATTCGTTCTCGCCTACAACAAGGACGTGCAATCGTTCAATCATACTGCGGAGGCTCTAGCGCGCATGGCCTTCTGCAATGTTGTAGTCGCCAATACGGGCTTCTACGGCGGCTCTCTTGCTGTAAGTCCTTTTCGCGAGCCATATTTGCGAACGATATTTCGAGCGGAGGGTCTGAAGTTGGTGGTCGCGCAAACTGTCGAGTTGCCTGTGCAATCGCTTCATGAGCACCAGGTAATGCCGATGTACGGAGACGATGCTCCGTTCAAAGCGCATCCTCCAGGATTTGTCGCGCCCGAGAATCTCCTGCTTGGTCGCTGGGGGTTGTAGGGAGCATCATCGGTCTTACTGGATGTTCCCGAAGACGGGCGGTCGAGCATGGCAACAGAATCGCGTCTCTTGGTTTTCGATATCGAGACCGTCCCTGACCACGTGACACTGGAGGGCGCGACTAAGGCACTCAAGCCGGTGTCGCAGAAGATCGTTGCGATCTCGTTTGTCCTCGCACGCATTGAGAAGGACGGAGGTAAAGAGAGTTATTTTATTGAAGAATGTCGCTCCGGCGGGACAGCTCAAACAGACGAAAAGGAGTTGATATCCGGGTTTTGGCGATTATTCGAACGAGAGAAGCCGCGTCTGGTTTCTTGGAACGGACGTGGGTTTGACGTTCCAGTACTTCAGGCCCGTGCAATGGTGCACGGCGTACCTACGGTGAATTGGCATACAGCTGGTGACCGGTGGAATGGATATCGATCTCGATATTCCCCGGACTGGCATTGCGACTTAATGGACGTTCTAAGTGATTATGGTGCAGCACCTCGCATGGGACTTCAGGAGACGGCTATCGGAATCGGCCTCCCAGGAAAATTGATAGCAAGCGGTGGTGAGGTTGCGGAGCTCGTCGAAGCCGGTGATATCGAGCATGTTCGTTCTTACTGTGAATGTGATGTTCTGAATCTTTTCTGTCTGTATGTCCGCTGGGCACTTATTTCTGGCCGCTGTACCGTTGATCGGCATGATAGTTCACTAGGTCGATTGGTTGACTATCTTCAAAGTCATCGAGTCGCTAAGCCGCATTTTGGCGAGTTTTTCGATCGCTGGAGCCAGTCGAGCCAGCCCTGTCCGGCAGGTATCGCACGGAGCATATTCACTGGAGGGTAGCGGAGTAGAATCTAAGTGTGGACCGCCGCCGCGGTGCAAACTGGATGTTTGACACGGGGGTTCTCGGTTCTCGGTCCCTCTCTCGGCTGGGGCCGAGTTGATGCAGGGCAGATATGCCGCTTTGGACTTGACGATTCAGCAGGAAATAGCCTATATTTCCTATAGACTGGGGCTACCCGCGTTGGCCTTTTTCATCACCACTTCCGGGACACTCCATGCCCTTCGGCCTCGCCCTTCTGCGAGCGCTGCTGGCTGCCTGCGCCGCCGCGTTTCTTGTGCAAGCAGTGCTGGCAGACGCCGACACCCAACGTCTCGATAGCTCGGGCCGGGTGATCCTTCCCGTTGCCTCAAGGATCTCTCGCCGTCGGCTCGGGATGACAAGAACCGGGCTCGGAGGGCAAAGGCGCTTAAACAATTCCGCGATTCGAGCCTGAGTCGGAATCGGGCATGGCGTTGTTCGGAAAATCCGGCGCAAACATTTGGCGTGATTGGGAAATTGCGCGATTGGCGCGTCGATCTCGGAACACCTGCCCGAACAGATTCCGGACAACTCGTGTTCGGAAAATCGAGCGCGTTGCAGCACCTCGCGGCGCTCTCGGATATTGCTGCGCAATGTCCTGCCGCTCACGGGCCGTGCGGAGCACGGCCTTGTGATCCCCCGCGAGGCATCCGCTGAGGCGGGTGGTACAGTATCAGCGTCATGCGCCGCACCTGGACCTGGACCTTCGACTTGAGCTCGCAAGAGCTGTGGCCGGTGCTGGCCGACACCAACCGCTTCAACGAGGCGATGGGCCTGCCGGCCTATGCGCTGGAGGAGACGCCGCAGCCCAACGGCACGGTCCTGCGCCGCGGCAAGGGCAAGGCGGCGGGCTTTACGCTGGAATGGGAGGAGAAGCCCTACGAGTGGATCGCGGGCCGCCACTTCCGCCAGGCCCGCGTCTTCACCAAGGGGCCGTTCCGCCGCTTCGGGCCGGTGTTCGATCTTGAGAGCGATGGCAAGGGCGGCAGTCGCGTCAGCTACGCGCTGGAATGGGAGCCGCTCACCCTGATGGGCCGGCTGTTCGGCAAGCGCCTGGCCGAGCAGGCGGGCGGCGCGGTGGAAAAGCGCATCCTGGAGGCGGTGGCCTTCGCCAAGGGTGAGCGCCCGACCTTCTTCGAGCTGCCGCCGCCCGAGCTGCCCGAGGGCGCGCGCGAGCGGGCGGCTGCCCTGGCGGGCGAGATCGATCGCAGCCCCTACGGCAACGGGCTGGGGCCGCGCCTCGCCGCTCTGGTGCTGGGCGGCATGGCGAGCGATCTCATGCCGATCAAGCCCAAGAAGCTCGCGCGGGAGCTGCATGTGGCGCCGCGCGTCGCCGTCGAAGCCTGTCTCGCCGGCGTGCGGGCGGGGCTTCTCACCATGAAATGGGATCTGCTCTGCACCAACTGCCGCGGCGCCAAGGCGAGTGCTGCGGCGCTGAGCGAACTGCCGCGCGGCGCGCATTGCCCCTCGTGCAACATCGACTACGGTCGCGACTTCGAGAAGAACGTCGAGCTCTCCTTTGCCCCGGCGCCCCAGGTGCGGCCTCTCCTGGCCGGCGGCTTCTGCCTCTCGGGGCCGATGGCGACGCCGCATGTCGCGGTCCAGCTCCTGCTGGCGCCCGGCGAGCGGCGGGACGTGGCGGTCGATCTGCCGGCCGGCAGCTATCGCCTGCGCACGCTGCATCCCGGCGGGTTCGTCGACCTCGAGCACGAGGGCGGGCCGTTCCCCAGCCTGCGCATCGGGGCCGATGGGGTGGAGGCCTTGCCGCCGACTGAAGAGGGCAAGATCGCCTTCATCAATGCCGCGGGCTTCGAGCTGGCGGCATTGATCGAGGACCGGACCTGGACGCGCGAGGCGCTGACGGCGCCGGAGGTGATCTCGCTCCAAGTGTTCCGCGATCTCTTTGCCGCCGCCACCTTGCGGCCGGGCGACGAGGCGG
>JAQSDT010000715.1 GCA_029946075.1 bacterium
TCCGTAGCCCTACGTGAGTCTCCCAAGAGCAATCCCCGGCGAGCAAAAAATACCTGCCCTGTGAACAGCGGGTGAAGCTGAATTTCCACATGCTCCGGACAATTATTTTGCTTGGCGAATCCCTGAGGACTCACTGATACTTGCCCCCACAACAGGCGCGGCGCCGACCCCTGTTATCCCACCCTTTCCACCATATTTAGTATTTGATTCAGGAACTCGTACTAGTCCTTGACGGGCGCAGCGCGTTTGGCCTAGCTTTCTGACCGAACGGCGCGAGTGAGTTTTGGGTCCCGCCGATCGCTCCCAAATGGGTTCCGGAACGCGCACTCCGTCGGCCGGTTGAGGCACGGATTGAGGGCTTGTCTGCCCTGATTTCGGGACCGCGCGGGGCGCTAAAAACGAGCCGAAACGGCTCAGGTGACGTTGAGTTTGGCGTCGGTGACGATGCGGGTTGCGTGTGAGGGCTGGCCCCCAAAAGGTGGGACGGCCTTCGGGGTGGCGAAAGCAGAAACAGGGCCGGGTTCACCGGTAGAGCTGCGGAGCTGAGAGGCCGGGTGATGCCCGGCCGCGAAGGTTCGCTCAAGGAACAACATCCGGCGCCGCCCCCAGAGCGGTCCGGTCATAGAAAAGACGGGGCACGACCATGCGAATCGAGCGGCGCAACACCACCCAGGGACAGTCACCCTATGCAGGGATCGATTTCAGGCTGACGACGTCGGAGATTCGTAATCCCGACGGCTCCATCGTGTTCCGGCTCGAAAACGTCGAAGTGCCCCAGTTCTGGTCGCAGGTCGCCTCCGACGTGCTCGCGCAGAAGTACTTTCGCAAGGCCGGCGTCGCTGCGCGCCTGAAGAAGGTCGAGGAAGAGACCGTCCCCTCCTGGCTGTGGCGCTCGGTGCCCGACACCGAGGCGATGGCCAACATTCCCGAGAACGAGCGCTTCGTCAGCGAACTCTCGGCCAAGCAGGTGTTCGACCGCCTCGCCGGCTGCTGGACCTATTGGGGCTGGAAGGGCAAGTACTTCACATCAGAAGAAGACGCGCAGGCGTTCTTCGACGAGCTGCGCTACATGCTCGCCAAGCAGATGGTCGCGCCGAACTCGCCGCAGTGGTTCAACACCGGGCTGCATTGGGCCTACGGCGTCGATGGTCCGGGCCAGGGCCACTACTATGTCGATCCCTTCACCGGCAAGCTGACCAAGTCGAAATCGGCTTATGAGCATCCGCAGCCGCACGCCTGCTTCATCCAGGGCGTCGGCGACGACCTCGTCAACGAGGGCGGCATCATGGACCTCTGGGTCCGCGAAGCACGCCTGTTCAAATACGGCTCCGGCACCGGCTCCAACTTCTCCCGCCTGCGCGGCGAAGGCGAAAAGCTGTCCGGCGGCGGCCGCTCGTCCGGCCTGATGAGCTTCCTCAAGATCGGCGACCGCGCCGCGGGCGCCATCAAGTCGGGCGGCACCACGCGCCGCGCGGCCAAGATGGTCGTGGTCGATGCCGATCACCCCGATATCGAGACCTATATCGACTGGAAGGTGAAGGAGGAGCAGAAGGTTGCCGCCCTCGTCACCGGCTCCAAGATCAACCAGAAGCACCTCAAGGCCGTGCTCAAGGCCTGCGTGAACTGCGAAGGCTCGGGCGACGACTGCTTCGACCCCGAAAAGAACCCGGCCCTGCGCCGCGAGATCAAGCTCGCGCGCCGCGCCCTGGTGTCCGACAACGTCATCAAGCGCGTCATCCAGTTCGCCAAACAAGGCTACAAGGACATCGACTTCCCGACCTACGACACCGACTGGGATTCGGAAGCCTACCTGACCGTCTCCGGCCAGAACTCCAACAACTCGGTGTCGCTGAAGGATGATTTCCTGCGCGCCGTCGAGACCGATGGCGACTGGAACCTGATCGGCCGCACCAACAAGAAGGTGACCAAGACGCTCAAGGCCCGCGACCTCTGGGAAAAGATCGGCCACGCCGCCTGGGCCTCGGCCGATCCCGGCCTGCACTTCAACACCACCATGAACGACTGGCACACCTGCAAATCGTCGGGCGATATCCGCGCGTCGAACCCGTGCTCGGAATACATGTTCCTTGACGACACCGCGTGCAACCTCGCCTCCGCCAACCTCATCACCTTCTACAGCGCGACCACCAAGCGCTTCGACACCGAATCCTATGAGCACCTCTGCCGGCTCTGGACCATCGTGCTCGAGATTTCGGTGATGATGGCGCAGTTCCCCTCGCGCGCGATCGCCGAACTCTCCTACGAATTCCGCACGCTCGGCCTCGGCTTCGCCAACATCGGCGGCCTCTTGATGACCATGGGCCTGCCCTATGACTCGAAGGAAGGCCGCTCGCTCTGCGGCGCCCTCACCGCCGTCATGACCGGCATCGCCTACAAGACCTCGGCCGAAATGGCCGGCGAGCTCGGCACCTTCCCCGGCTACAAGAAGAACGCCGGCCACATGCTGCGCGTGATCCGCAACCACCGCCGCGCCGCGCATGGCAACGGCTCCGGCTATGAAGCGCTCGCCGTCAGCCCGGTGCCGCTCGACCACGCCTCCTGCCCGCAGGCCGATATCATCGCGCATGCGACCAGGGCCTGGGACGATGCGCTGGCGCTCGGCGAAGCCAACGGCTTCCGCAACGCGCAGACCACCGTCGTGGCGCCGACCGGCACCATCGGCCTCGTGATGGATTGCGACACCACCGGCATCGAGCCTGATTTCGCGCTGGTGAAGTTCAAGAAGCTCGCCGGCGGCGGCTACTGGAAGATCATCAACCAGGCCGTCCCCGCGGCGCTCCGCGCGCTCGGCTATCGTGAATCTGATATCGCCGAGATCGAGGCCTACGCCGTCGGCCACGGCTCGCTCTCCAACGCCCCCGGCATCAACGCCTCGACCCTGAAGGCCAAGGGCTTCACCGACGAAGCGCTGGCCAAGGTCGAGAAGGCGCTGCCGACCGCGTTCGACATCAAGTTCGCCTTCAACAAGTGGACGTTTGGCGAAGACTTCCTGCGCGACACGCTCAACGTCGCGCCGGAAGCGATCGCAGCCCCCGGCTTCGACCTGCTCGCCGCGCTCGGGTTTACAAAACGCGAGATCGAGGCCGCCAACGTGCACATCTGCGGCGCCATGACGGTCGAGGGAGCTCCACACCTCAAGGCGGAACATTACGCGGTGTTCGACTGCGCCAACCCCTGCGGCAAGATCGGCAAGCGCTATTTGTCGGTCGAGAGCCACATCCGGATGATGGCGGCCTCGCAGCCCTTCATCTCGGGCGCGATCTCCAAGACCATCAACATGCCGAACGACGCCACCGTCGAGGATTGCAAGTCGGCGTACCTGCTCTCCTGGAAGCTGGCGCTGAAGGCCAACGCGCTCTACCGCGATGGCTCCAAGCTGAGCCAGCCGCTCAACTCCCAGCTCATCAGCGATGATGACGAGGAAGATGACGCGATCGACGCCTATCTCGACAAGCCGATGGCCGCGCGCACCGCGCAGGTCTCGGAAAAGATCGTCGAGAAACTGGTCGAGCGTATCGTCGTGATGCGCGAGCGCGAGAAGATGCCGGACCGCCGCAAGGGTTACACCCAGAAGGCGGTGGTCGGCGGCCACAAGGTTTATCTCCGCACCGGCGAATATGACGACGGCCGGATCGGCGAGATCTTCATCGACATGCACAAGGAAGGCGCGGCGCTCCGCTCCTTCATCAATAACTTCGCGATCGCCGTCTCGCTCGGCCTGCAATATGGCGTGCCGCTGGAGGAATATGTCGACGCCTTCACCTTCACCCGCTTCGAACCGGCGGGCCCCGTGCAGGGCAACGACAGCATCAAGTACGCGACCTCGATCCTCGACTACGTGTTCCGCGAGCTCGCGGTCAGCTACATGTCGCGCTTCGACCTCGCCCATGTCGATCCGACCGAGTCGAATTTCGACGCGCTCGGCAAGGGCGTCGAGGAAGGCAAGGAGCCGGCTGACGGCCAAGGCCACCACGCCACCAAATATCTGTCCAAGGGCCTGACCCGCTCGCGCACGGATAATCTGGTCGTGATGCGCGGCGGCGCGGTCGCGGATTTGGCCGTAAGTTCAGATGGTCCGCGGATGGCCTATTCTGCACCTGAAAGCAGAGCAGAAGCAGCCATCGAAGGAGCCGTTGCACTAAAGCAAGAAGCTCAAACCGATTTGTCCCCTACTGAGCGACTTGAAGCATTGCAATGGAGTCGGTCCGGTTCAGTTGCACAAGCAGCTCCCAGCAAGGCTGAGCGACGAGCAGAGGCCAAAGCCAAAGGCTACGAGGGTGAGATGTGTTCCGAATGCGGGAACTTCACCTTGGTAAGGAACGGCACCTGCATGAAGTGCGATACCTGCGGATCCACCACGGGCTGCTCATAACGGAAGGCATATGGCTCGCGACTACGAAGTTCGCATCAAATCACGAGAGGACATCGCAAAGATTGCGATGTCCTGGTGGTTAGCTGCAACCCGCAGTCGCTACCATTTCAATATCTGCACTTTCGTCACTAAAGTTCTGGCCTGCAGGCTCCGCGACAAGGGCAAACTCACGGTCAAGTTCTATCCATCCGCTGAAATTCCTGACCGCGCTTTCGTGACGTTCAATCCAGCTACTCTTCACATCGATGAGCAAATTTGGAAGGATGCCGATATCGGCAAGGCTTACGCTAGATTTATTATTGCTCATGAGATTGGGCACCTCGTTTTGCACGACGAGTTTGCAGTGGCGTTCTCCGACGAGAAAGCAGCTCAACTTGTTTATGTTCAAAATGAAGAATCCGGCGAGTGGCAGGCCAACACGTTTGCCGATCTTTTCCTTGTCCCTGATTTCGTTGCTCGCAAGTTGAAGTTGGTAGACCTCGTAGCGGGTCTCTGTGTCGTTACCGACGAACTAGCGGCGCGACAAATCTTGGCAGCGCAATCTGCGAAAGCAATCGTCTCGCCCTATTCTAGCGACATTTGCGGCACGTGCTGGAATCTCACAGTGCTGTCGAATGGAGCGACTCTGACCTGCGACACCTGCGACCAATACGCGGACGTATGAACCGAGGTTACCTGCCACCTGCCTATAACTAAAAGATGCCAACGCCTCTTTTGATAAGAGGGTGACCACTGCGGCAAGAGTCGAAACACCTTAACGTTTTTGTCGGGAGGCATATCTCCCCAAGGCTGTAGACCGCCCCCTCAGCCTCTTACCGTCAATTTGAGTCTTTGAAACCCACTACATTTGCGAACAGGCGGCAAAAATCTTCAACATTTTCAGTTATCAACAACAATATATGGTGGCTCCCGACAACCGGCTTCCCGTAATCTTTGACAATTGATTCGAGATGTTGCTCGGGAATCGGTGCACATGCCGCGAAAGAAGCGAACGATCGATAAAGAATTGAGCAGTCGGGAAATTGCGCGGTTTGTCCGCCTCTTGAGAAAGCTACTGCAAATCCACGACCAGAAGGCCCAAAACCTCCTCGTAGTGTTTGAAAAGCTTCGCAAGATTTTCCCGAAACTTCGGCTCCGCATCGTCGCAGATTCAGATCTGCCAGAAGCAGAGGCGCGTGCCTATCCCGAAGCATGGATCATCAAAATTCGCCGAGGAATTTATGAAGGCTTGAAACGCGGCGATGCAGGGGCTCGGTGGACATTTGCTCACGAGCTTGGCCATGTGCTTTTCCAGCATCCAGGCAAGCCGTTCCGAATGCGCTCAGACGCCAGTTTGGATGTTGTCGAGCAACAGGCGCATAAATTTGCCGCCCATTTCCTCGTCCCATCTGAGCTAGCGAAGCGTTTTAAATCGGCCGAAGAAATTGCCTCCGCCTTTCAAATAAGTATCGATGCAGCACGGCGACGCTTTCTTGAACTCAAGAGCGAGAAGATGGGAGCTCGCCTCTCGTTGCAGCGAGAGACCGAGGATCTTTTTGTTGAGGATCAGGCTACACGTATTTGCTCTGCCATTTCGTCGACCCTCTCGGAGTCTCAAGCGCCCGTCGAAGTCTGGAGAGACAGCGTTTTTAGCGCGTCGCTATTGATGGGTACGGGCGCTCAATTGTTGCTCGATGCCTACGAAAGCGTTCGGCCAAACAGCAAGTCCAACTTCATTTCTGCAGCATGCGTGGCGTTGTCGGTATTTAGCTTGGGGCCCATTCGCGAGATTGGAGCTGAGAACTCAGCCTCCGAGACTGTACAGAAGCTGAACCAATGTTGCGCTCTTAGAAGCGCCGGGGCACTCCTGAACCTTCGGGTACCCGACCTTAGCGAAACATTCAGTGCTGGCTCAAAGTATCCGGGAGATATGCTCTTCACTATCGATTATCTCAAGCCACTGATGGAGTTCGGCAAGGATAGAATCAAGGACTCTTCGGCTGTTCTCCGACCGAAGCAATTGCCCTCCTGCTATGAGTACAATGGAGACTATGACGTCAGTTGGAGCGAGATAAAGGCTATCGAAGCACTATCAGTCATTTTTGCTCTCTGGGCAGAGCGAACAAGAACGTAGCAAGTGGTTCGCGCTGCAATTCACTTAGTTCAACCCAAAAATCAAGTTACCAGGTCAGCCCTAAGATTTCAGCGCCTTGCGTTGTTCTCGTTTCGACTTGATGAACCCGGGCGTATTTTTTGCTGGACCATGCCAAACCGAAGATACTCTATGAGACCCCTCGCTTCGGCTTCGCTCGGGCTCCTCGCATTTTACCTTCTCCTTACCTCTCCCGGATTCGCCCAACTCAAGGGCAACCCCGAGAACGTCTGCCGCAACGGATATTTCCCGCGCGAGAGCTCGAACTACCGGCTGGCGAAGATCAAGGGCGCGGCGGGCGACAAAATCCATTTCCACGACGACGCCAGCGAGCGTTGCCCGGATGACGTGACCTGTCGTCTGAAAACCTACGTCATTCCGGGCGACGAGATCATCGTGTCCCGGACGTTCGGCAAGTTCGCCTGCAGCTGGTTTCAGCCGCGCAAGGGCAGCGAGACTGTCGGCTGGATCGAGACCGACAGGCTGGCGTGGCAGGACGTAAAACCACCGGCGATGCCGGACTGGCTTGGCGCGTGGCGCGCATACGACAATCTCATTCGTATCTCGAAATCGAAAGCGGCCGGCAGCCTCGCCATCAAGGGCGAGGCCTTCTGGGGTTCGGGCAGCCGCACCCATACCGGCGAGCTCGACTACGATGCAAAGCCCGCGGCCGACAAGATGAAGTTCGGCGACGGCACGGACGAAGGGGATTGCCAGGTCACCATGCAGCTTCTCGGCAAGCTGCTGGTGGTCGGCGACAACCTCAATTGCGGCGGCGCCAACGTGTCGTTCTCGGGGGTCTATCGGAAGGCACCGAAGCGATGAAGCCGCGAGCAGCCTGGACGAGCCAGGCTCGTCCAGGCGACGTCAGCCGGATCATCATGGGATGACATTCGGGCGCACCGCGTTATCGATCACGCGCGTCCGCGTCCTCGGCACCATCTTGAACGTTTTCTGTTCGGCAGCACTTTCCTGGCTCAGGCCCGCGGCCGGTGGTACAGGCACGGACACGGGCACACGCACAGGCACCGTTTCCGTTACCACGATGCTCCTTCTCCCGTATTTCGGAGCGAATTGATCCGCATAACCGATGCAATAGACGATGGGATCGGTGAGGCGCAGCAGTTTGAAAGCGGTCTCCCTTGTGCGGGCGTCCTGGACGCAAAGGTTGTAGCGCGCGCGCCAGAGCGGAGGCCGCTCGAACGGCGCATTCAGATCCCCGTCGATACGATCAACGCCGGTGATCGCTCTGGGCGCCGGTCGATCCGATGGAAACGCCAGGCTGACGGTCAGCTTGTGAATGTCGACGCGCGACGCAGCGATCCCGGCCGTCGCCGACACGAGCCGGAACTGGGAAGGCACCGGCGCGATCTTGACCGACGCATCGACGGCTCCGCCGATATCGGTCGTGAACGTCATCGTGTCGACGAAATTGTCCTTGGCTCCCCCTTGGCCTTCAATGTCGATGAATGTCCTGACGACTTCGCCGACGCCAATCGTCCCGGTCAGCGGATAAAGGAAATTTCTCGATCGCTGTTCCCAAGGCACATCGACGCAGTTCTTGAACACCGGTCCGACCAGGTAGTCCTCCCAGCTATCCTCCGTGCTGAAGACCCGCGACCCGACGCGCGTCAAATCGACCGCCCCCGCCGCTCCGACGTCAAGGACGTTCGTCGTCGCCCAGGGCATCTGGAATCCCGCGCTCCCGCCGGCGCGGTTGTGCTCCGTGATGTGGAAGTCGAAGGTGTAAGCGATGGCGACCCGGATCAGCCTCGCCAGATAGCGCCAGCGGTGCTGCTGATCGTTCGAAGGCTCCTTTCTCGACTTCTCGAACTCCTTGGCCTTCTTGATGTCGGCCTGGAGCAGCTTGTACCAGTCGGTCTGGAAGACGACGTTATTCTCCCCGTCGACGTAGGCGATCTCAGGAGGAATGATCGTCCTCCTGGCCAAATGATCGAGAAGTACCGACCTCACCTCGCAGCGACCGTAAAGAACGATGTTTTCGGTCTTCAAAGGGCTCACATTGTCGACGATGGGGTAGAGCGAGCAACCGCCGAGCCCCGCGGCCAGAATACAACCAAGCCAATTGAACAAACGCATACGTCGTCTCCCCAACGCATCTCGGCCAATCGTCGCGGGAGCCTCTTCTGAAGCGAGGGCTTTTGTGATCGACGATTATCGCGAGTCCGCGGCCCCGCCGACCATCACGAAAAACGGCACCTGCCGGCACACACCCAAAGCGTGGGTACGCAACCTCTACGGGTCAAGACAAATGTTGCCACCCCGGCTGCTTTTGCCGGAATTGTCGCTATTTGGTCACACGCATTCTGCGCTGGGCTCAATGATGCAGGGCTGCCAGAATTGCTTGGTCTTTAGCCTGCATGAGCCACCGGGTCGCGCGAATGCGCGCCCGATGACAGGCTCCGCGACATGCGGGTTCAAGTCGACAGGCATTCCCGCATGTCGCTTCGCTCATTGCGGGCTACGGATATGGGCTACTTCGCCAGCCCTGCCGGATTTTCCCTTGCCTTGCGGGCGTATGGACCTACGGTGCGCCTCGCCCGGACCGGGCCAGCGAAGCACGATGGATGACGCCATGAACTGCCCGAAATGCAATTCCGAACACGCCTATGAAGACGGCAGCCTGTGGGTTTGCCCGGAATGCGCCCATGAGTGGAGCGCCGCAGCCGATACCACCGCGGCGACGTCCCCCGAGGCCGGCGTGCGCGATATCAACGGCAATGCGCTCGCGGACGGCGACAGCGTCATCGTTATCAAGGACCTCAAGGTGAAGGGGTCGTCGTCGGTCGTCAAAGGCGGCACCAAGGTCAGGAACATCCGCCTGACCGAGGGCTCGGACGGCCACAACATCGCCTGCAAGATCGACGGCATCGGCGCGATGAACCTGAAATCGGAATTCGTGAAGAAGGCGTGAGGCCATCGTTCGCCGGTCCGGCGCCATTCACGCTTGTATGCTATGTTCTCCCTCATGCGCACCGCCGAAGACATCGGAGAAGCCGTCGAGCAGCTTGCCCCACGTGAGCTGGCGCGGTTCCGCGCGTGGTTCGAGGCCTTCGATGCACGGCGGCTGGATGTCGTCATCAAGCGGGATGCCCTCGCCGGCAAACTTGACGCCCATGCGGAAGAAGCGCTCGCTGCGCACCGCGCCGATCGCTCGCGCGATTTGTGAGGTGTTTCGCGTCACCGGACATTCAGCCTATGTGCGACGGACGACGTGCAAGCGCTTCAGCTTGAGATTTTCGATAACGTCCTGTTTGACGACAGCAAACCAGTCCTTTGGAAGCGCGCCGATGATGCAACTATCTCGCGCGCTCGGAAGCTTCGAAAGCCATTCAGCCGGCCTGAGGTCGGGGCCGGCCCATGCGAACTCGTTCAACTGATCGGTGTAGATCCAGGATGGATCCTCATCGAGGCCGAGGTGTCGCTTCAATTTCCTGGGAACCTCGATTGCTTTTTCGGAAGCAAGGGGTGGCTTGTGCGACATGCCCACGGCATAGGCCAGCGTCACCGAGGCAATCATCTTCTTCGCAAAGATCAGCGCGACCGGATAGACATTTGCGCCGTCTTCCCGCGTGCTTTCCTGCGAGAGCCAGAGATACTCATACGCGACAAGATTGCCGATCGGCGGTTCGTCCGGGATATGCATGCCTCGGCCGGGCGCACTTAGCGAACAGGGGAAGGCGCGTCTACGATATCCGGAATGTCAGCGAGGTCATAGGGGGCGTCGGTCTTCACTTCGGCTTGTTCGATCAACGCAATGTCGCCATCGCTCAGCGCCTCGATCGGGATGGCTCGCCGGTAGGACGACATCATGTCCCTGAACAGCCTCTCCGACACGAGGTAGGACGAGCGGCCGGCATGAGTCACCTCGACCGGCTCATGGACTGCCTTTTCTTCGTATTCGCTGAAATTCTTTTGAACTTCAGACGCTGGCACGGAAATCATGGCGGCGGCTCCACTCTGACCACACGCCCAATATAGGCCATGACGCCGCCAACCGGAACCCTCGGAATTGCGGGCAGCGCCCGTCCCCATCACCCCTTCCGCGTCCCCTCCTCGATGATCTCCACAATCCGCGACATGTCCTGCTGCGCGCGCCCCTGAAACACGCCGTGCTTCAGCACCAGCCGCACCGCCTGGCTCACCCACATGGGAACGCCGAGTTCCTCGCCCTGCTCGATCGCAAGGTCGACGTCCTTCATCAGGATTTCGATGGTGGCGCCGAAGTCGAACGTGCGCGGCAGCACGGTGTCGGGAAACAGCCGCATGGTCGCAAAATTCCGCCCCGTGCCGTTGTTGAGAACCTGCAGCATGGAATCGGCCGGAATGCCGGCCTGGCCCGACATCGTCATGGCCTCCGACGTCGCGACGAGGGCGACGGCGCACAGCATGTTGTTGGTGAGTTTCATGATCTGCGCCGCCCCCGGCCTGTCGCCGGCGACGACGATGGTTTGTCCCCACAGTTGAAACACCGGCGTCAGTTCGGAAACCCGGTCCGGATTTCCGGACACCATCATGGCCAGCGTGCCGGCCTTGGCGCCGGCGACGCCGCCGCTGATGGGAACGTCGATGATGGTGACGCCGCTCGCCGAACACGCCGCCTCGATCTCGCGGACAAAGGGCACGCCGACCGTGCAAGTGTTGACCAGGGTCTTGATGGCCTTGCCCGCCAGCAGGCCGTCCGGTCCGCAAAGCGCATCGCGAAAAATCTCCAGCGTCGGCAGCGAGACGACAATGGTGTCGCAGCTGTCGGCCAATTGCTTCGGCGAGGCGGCCCGCCGCGCCTGGCGTTCGAGCAGCGGGCGCATCGCCTCCTCGCGGATGTCGCAGACCCAAAGTTCGTGCCCGCCGTCGAGCAGTTTGCCCGCCATGGGCAGGCCCATATTGCCGAGGCCGAGGAAGCCGATCCGCATGTTGCGCTCCACTATGCGCCGGGTTTCTTGTAGTCGGCCTGATGCACTTCCACGACCGTGCCGTCGGGATCCTGCAGAAAAATCTGATACCAGCCGCCGATCGCCCACACGCCGTAATCGGCGAATGGAATGTTTTTCTCCCGCAGCATCGCCTTGAACGCCTCGATATCGTCGGTGCGAAACGCGATGTGACCGCGGTCCAGCGGGTTGAGGCTCTGTTTGGTACGGAAGGCGATGCCGAAATCCTGCGGGGCGATGTGAAACTCGGTCGTGCCGTCGGTCAGGAACTCGACCTTGCCGTCAAAACCCTGCGTCGTGATCCGCGCATCCGCGTAGCTTGCCACCGGCTTCATGTTGAAAAGCGATCGATAGAAATCCGCGACCGCGCCGACGTCCTTGGTGGCATAGTTCACGTGATGGAGTTTTAGTTCCATGGCCTTCCCTTTCGTTCGGCGCGTAGCCCGGATGCGCGCCTTGTCCGCCGCAGCTTAAAGCGCGAAGGCGGAAGCGCAATCCGGGGCCACTCTAACACCGCCCCCGGATTTCGCGGACCCTGTCATCACGGCGCGAGCGCAATTGCGCTCGTCGTCGGGCGCGTATTGGCGCGACCCGTTGGCTCGATCCGGGCTATTCATTGCCGCTGGCTCCATGCCGGCGGGCCTTGCGTTCGAGACTACCGCCTTACTTCTTCGACGACGACGCCGCTCTCTGCGCGATCATCCGGGCCAGGATCCGCTCATACTCCTCGAGCGTCACCTGATGTTTCTCGCCGCCGGACACGGAATCGAGGGCTGCGTCGGTCAGCACGTCGTGGGCAATCCTGGGGGACTTCGCGTTCATGGCTCTCTCCTGTTGTGTGGACCGCGACCATTCGCGTCCTGTGATCGGGAGAATGCCTGAGGTCGCAATGCCGCGCTGTTCCCTGGGGAACAGGCCGGAAATGGCTGGGTTGGCCGCCACGTTCCGGCGCCAGACCTCATCCTGAGGAGGCGCAAAGCGCCGTCTCCAGCCCTACTTCTTGTTCTCCTCGCAAAACTTCAGCGCCGCCAGCGCTTCCCCCGCGCGCGGGATCTTGATCTCGATGCTGTTGTCGTCGTCATCGGCGAAGTCGATCGACAGCATGTTGGCTTTCGACAGCACGCCCATGATCTTCTCGTTGTACTCGAAGATGCCGCGAATGGCGGTCTTGTCCACAACCTCCCATTTGGCCTTCTTCGCCACGTCCTTGTCGTTGGTGCCGACATCGGCCGTCAGCACCTGGCCGACCTTGTCCCACTCCCAGCCCTCATAGACGATCGCGATCACGAGGTTTTCCTTCGAGTGCGACAGCACGATGATATAGGCATTGCCGTCATCGTCCTTGTCGGTGTAGTCGCGGGACGCATTGCAATGGTCGTCCTGGCTGCGCTTCTCGATCGTCCAGTCGCCCACTTTGGTCTGCGCCGACGCCGGTGAACTCAGAAGGCCCGCGCTCAAGAAGCCTGCGAACAGCAGGGTCGCCAAAAGAATTCGTTTCATGTCAGCCTCCAGCCTTGTCTCGGGGCCAAACTGATCATCTCCGGAACGGAGTCGCAAGTACCGGCGTTTCGCAGCGCTCGTGCGCGGATTGAGAATTTTCGTAGCCCGCATGAGCGCAGCGACATACGGGACCACCCTATCGACTGACACCTACCCGCATATCGCTGCGCTCATGCGGGCTACGGCAGAACGCCCTACCACCCTCACCCGATCGTCCGCTCCAGCACGTTCAGCCAATTCCCCGACCCGAGCTTGTTCAGCAGCACGTCCGAATACCCGCTCTGCCGGAGCGCGCCGATCAGCGCCGGCAGGCCCGCCGCCGAGCCGATTTCCGCCGGCACCGTGGCGCCGTCGAAATCCGAGCCGATGCCGACATGGTCCTCGCCGACTTTCTCGATGAGGTAATCGAGCTGGCGCACCATCAATCCAATGTCGGTATCGGCGGTCATGTTGCCGTCTTCGCGCAGAAAGCAGGTCGCAAAATTGAGGCCGACCATGCCGCCGGAATCCCTGACGGCGGCGAGCTGTTTGTCGGTCAAATTGCGCGGCGACGGGCACAGCGCATGCGCGTTGGAGTGCGTCGCCACCAGCGGCGCCTTCGACAGCCGCGCGACGTCCCAAAAACCCTTTTCGGTGATGTGCGAGAGGTCGACCAGCACCTTCATCTCGTTGCAGGCGGCGACCAGCTTTTCGCCCGCCTTGGTCAGCCCGTCGCCGAGATCGGGGCTCGATGGAAACGAGAACGGCACGCCGTGGCCAAAGATGTTGTTGCGGCTCCACACCGGCCCCAGCGAGCGCAGGCCTGCCGCATAGAGCAGCTCGAGGAAATGCAAATCCTCGTCGATGGCCTCGCAGCCCTCGAGATGCAGCACCACCGCGAGGCTGCCGCGCACGATCGCGTCCCTGATCTCGGCCGTCGATTTGCACAGCGTCACCGCGCCCTGCGAGGCGCGAACCAGCTTCATCAGGATCGCGAGTTCAGCGGTGGAAGATTTGCGCGCCTCGTCCATCGGCAGCGGCGGCGGCATCGGCACCGCATAAGACCCGCCCTTCATCTGCTCGCTCAGCCCGGCAAAATTGCCCGGCGACGGGCAGTACATCGCAAACAGCCCGCCGACGAACGATCCGGCCTTGGCCTTCTTCATGTCGATATGGCCGGCAAGTTCGCCGTTCAGGAAATCCGATACCGGATCAGGGGACGTGGACCTGTAGAGCCGCAGCAGTACGTCGTTGTGCCCGTCGAACACGGAAATATTGGTCGTCATCATTCACCGGTGCCAGCAAGCCGTCGCGGGAAGCGCCACCCTGCCAAGGTGCCCCTGATTTGCCCGACGCGTCAAACGCAACCGTTACCGCCAGGAACGGCCGGGAGAGCAGCCAAGGGAGCGGCCGAGGGAGCGGCCGAGGACCGGCTCCAGCGGAAATTTCCTACTTTGCATGGGGTTGTTTTCGATTTTTTGTTTTTGCGGACGCCGTGGCCCCGACCACCCGCGCGTCACCCCGGCTTTCAACGGGGCGCGCGATTAATAAAACCCTAACGAATCACGTGTGAGGTGGATCACGGAGAAGCAGAACCTGTTCGGACTAGCGTGCGACCCATGGGCGATAGGCACTTCAAACGAAGCGCCGGCCCTCAGGAGACGACGATGGCACAGGTGTATTTTCACTGCTCGAGCTCAGACAAGGTCCGGATCGACCAGTCCGGCATGGCCGTGAGCAATTTCGCCGAAGCCCGCGATGCCGCCGCCAGCGTGGTGCGCTCGCTGATCATGCAGCACAATGACGAAGACTGGCGCGACTGGGTCGTCCATGTGCAGGACGAACTCGACGAAGAGATCTTCGTGATGCCGTTCGCCTTCGTCCTCGGCAAGCCGCACTGAGGTTTGCCATGACCATCGTGCTCACCCCCTTCTTTCAGCTGCAGCGCCACCTGGCCGCGAAATGGCAGCGCCTGGTCGAACACGCCAGCTACCGCCCCGAGCGCCACTACATGCGCGGCCCCGGCCCGAAATGGCACGCAAGGCATCAGGCGGTTTGATTCCCGTAGCCCCGCTGGAGCGCCTTGTCCGCCGTAGCTCGAAGAGCGGAGGCGGAAGCGCAATCCGGGGCTGACCGGCCATTTGGGAACACGGCCCAGACAAGCCTCAACCTCACCATGTCCTCGCCTTGCTTTGGTCAAACCCTGCTGGCGGTGTGGCGGCCGGGGCTCCGGGGACGGGGAATTTCAACGCATCGAGTCGCATCACCCAGATGCGGATGACATTGGATGAGGGACCACCAATGCAATCCAAGGAAGCCGATCCGCACGATATCTTTGCGATCGAAACCATTCTCGCCGCGCGCGCCGACCGGGCGCCGCCGCTGGCGCACGATCCGCATGGCCAGATGGCCGCACCGCACATCAACATCGCGCCCGAGATTTCGGTGGGCTCGCCGATCCCAAGGATCGAGCCGGGTTTTCGCGTCGACGACGCCAAGGCCAGCCAGGTCGCCACCATTCCGGCCGACGACATCAAGGTCGAAAAGCCGACCGGCCAGCCGCCCAGCCGCTGGGCCCGGCGCG
>JAQSDT010000716.1 GCA_029946075.1 bacterium
GCAGGCCTTCGCCGGTCATCAGCACCATGTCGTCGAACGGCCTTTCGATGATCCGTCCGATCCAGGCTTCGATCGGGGCTGGGTCTGGCGCGTCGTGGATGGTGAACATCGGACATTGCAGCACGTCGGCGCCCTGTTCGGTGAGCAAGCGGGAAAACTGTGCTTCCTCGCGGGTTTCCAGGATCAGGATGCGGTAACCGTTCAGTCTGTCAGCCATGATCGTGCTCCAACGCATTTGCTTCGCGCTTTGTTCATCCTGACCCCGGTTTCGGGATTGGCGCAAGCGCGTCCGCGGTGATAGAGCAGGGCCGCCAATTGCCACCTCACCCCGCTGCCTGAATTGTAATCAAATCCCATGCCCGCTCCTCAATTCGTTCTGACCCTGTCCTGTCCGGATCGTCCCGGCATCGTTTCGGCGGTGTCGACCTTTCTCGCCCATAACGGCCAGAACATTCTGGACGCGCAGCAGTTCGACGACGTCGAAACCAAAAAATTCTTCATGCGGGTGGTGTTCACGGCAGCCGACCTTGCCGTCGAACTGCAGGCGCTGCAGACCGGCTTTACGGCGATCGCCGATCGTTTCGGCATGGACTGGCAGATGCGCGACCGTGCCAACCGCCGCCGGGTGATGCTGCTGGTTTCGAAGTCGGATCATTGCCTGGTCGACATTCTCTATCGCTGGCGTACCGGCGAGCTCGAGATGATCCCCACGGCCATCGTCTCCAACCATCCGCGCGAAGCCTACGGCGCGCTCGATTTCGGCGACATTCCTTTCCACTATTTACCCGTGACGAAGGAGACCAAGCCCGCGCAGGAAGCGGCGGTGTGGAAGCTGGTTCAGGACACCAACACCGACCTCGTTGTGCTGGCGCGCTACATGCAGATCCTGTCGGACGATCTATCGGCCAAGCTGTCGGGACGCTGCATCAACATCCACCACTCTTTCTTGCCGGGCTTCAAAGGCGCGCGCCCCTATCACCAGGCGCATGAGCGCGGCGTCAAACTGATCGGCGCAACCGCGCATTACGTTACGGGCGATCTCGACGAAGGTCCGATCATCGATCAGGACGTCGAACGCATCAGCCATCGCGACACGCCGGAAGATCTCTCCCGCAAGGGCCGCGACATCGAGCGCCGCGTGCTGGCGCGCGCCATGCGCCACCATCTGGAGGATCGCGTGATCCTCAACGGGCGCAAGACCGTCGTGTTCATGGACTGAACGGCTGCCAGCTAGTCGAATTCCGGATGAAACGCCCTGGGCTTCCAGCCGAGATCCTGAACGGCCGGCGTGGCGTCGAAGGTCATGTCCTTCATCATGCGCAGACCCATGGCGACGTTGGCCGCGGGAAACAGCGGCTTGGCCAGCGCGAAGCCCGCGCGCCACAGCAGCGCCGGTACGGAGATCACGCGCCTTGGCAACTTCAGGCCGTCAAAGATCCGGCCTATCATTTCCAGGTAAGGCAATGTTTCACCGCCCGGAAGTGAATAGAACTTGTTGGCGGCGGCCGGGTTCGCCGCAGCTGCAATGGCTGCGGTTGCCAGGTCTTCGGCGTGGACCGGTTGCCGCAGGCCGGGCGCGCCGCCGACCACCGGCATGAAACGGAAGCGGCGGATCAGGCGCGAAAGCGGCGTGATATTTACGTCACGGCCCTTTCCATAGATCAGGGTCGGGCGCAGGATCGTCCATTCCACGCCGTGTTGCGTGCAGGTTGCAACGATCTTCTGCTCGGCCTCGGCCAAAGTCCGCAGCAATTCGCGTTCGGCGGTCACTTCGCTGTCGAGCTTGGTAATCACGCTCGTGGAGCTGAATACGATCACGCGCCTCAGCGCCGGATTGATCAGCCGGTCGAGAACCTTCGCGAGCAGGATCGCATCCGCGGTGCAGTAGAGGACCACAAAATCGGGGAATTTCAGCGTGTCCGGCTTCTGCATGTCGCCGACAAGCCAGTTGGCGTCGGGGCTTATTTGCACAGAGCGTGAAAGCGCCAGCGGTCGTTCGCCGCGTCGAACCAGTTGGTCGAGCACATAGCTGCCGACCAGTCCGGTGCTGCCGATGACCAGACTCTTTGCGTCCTGTATGCCGGTCGTCGTGTTCAATTTGCCCTGACTTGCGCGAAAAAGACGGCTGAAACGATGGACCACATCTACCTGACCGGAAGGCTGGCCGCCAGTGTACGTACGATCGGCTTCGGCAACTCGATACCGGAAAGCTTCCAGTCGGTGCCTTCAAAGTGCAGGTTGATCGCGGCGTAGTTTTCGGGGTCGGATTTTTCGCTGACGCGAATACCGAGCAGCACGGGCTGAATGAAATTGACGCGCCCAAGCAGCGACAGCCAGTTCCCCGTATCGATGTTTGTCAGGGCAGGAAAGCCGGCGAAAGAGGGCAGGCCCTGGGTGCCATTGACGCTTCCGCTTTCCAGCATTCGTGCGAGCCGCTCTGCCGTCAGCATCTTGGCCACCATGGCGTCGGCGATGCTCGCGCCGTAGGTATTGACCAGCATCTTCTCCATCTGACCGACACGGCGCGCTGCGCCGATGCGATCGAGATAGGCGTCGACGATCTGATTGGTCAGTGACCGCGTCAGCGCCTTCACGTCGGTCTTCTGCAGGATCCTGGCGCCGTCGCCCGCCCGCGCCGCAGATGCCAGCGTGGCCAGTGAGGCTGCAGCCGATCCGAGATAGATCGCAACGGCGACGATGAGCACGACGATCGTGCCGAGAAACCAGCGCATCGACGGGAGTCCTGCTTGTAATGTTTGGGACGCCTTGACTGACGGCGTACCTGTAAAGGCTGCGGCGCTGTTCAAGTCTCAAAGCGGGCGCAGCACGCGGGTTATTGCCACGCGCGTCGGCACGATACCAGCGGCGGTTTTGTGACGTGCATCGCATCGGGGAATTGGTTCCCGCGACTTCGCCAGCTATTGGCTGGAGCTCGCTGCGGCGGGCACCGGTTTGCTTGTAGCCTCGCCCCGTTCCGAAGCGGGCAGCAGGCGAAGCCTTTCGCGCTCACGCATGTATTCGTCGTACTTCGCCGTTCCCGGACGCGGCGGGGCGTCGGCAGGAAGCCCGCCGATCGCCGCCGGCATCGTGTCGCTGATCCCGGCCGCCAGCTTCTCGTTGATCGTGCCACAGCCGCTCAGGCAGCCTGAAAGGGCTGCGGCGGCAATGGCAAGGATATGGCGGGCGCTGGTCGGCATCGGCAGAAGATACGACCATGATCTTTAAGGATGATGGATTTGAGGCGCGCCCGGTCGGGAAAGCGGCACATCTTTGTTGACAGGACCATTCTATTTGTACATTTGTACAAATGGCGCTGCCGCCGTTGAATAGTATCTAAATACCAGTAACTAGTTGCCGCCGCAACCGCAAGCTTCGCGCAGACGCAGAGGCACGCCCATCGGCCGATTGACAACATGACGCCTCACGACGCCATGTTGCCGCGCTACCCGGCCGAAAATCTGGGTTATGGTGAGGCAAGGGCCGGGGACTCGGTTCGAGGCACAAGACCGATCAGGGGGAGAAGAGTTCATGTCCATTCGCAGTCAAATGTTGCTGGCCGCAGGCTCCGTCGCCGCGATGCTGGTGCTTGCGCCGGCTCAGGCGCAGGAGACCGTCAAGATCGGCCTCATTCTGCCGATGACCGGCGGCCAGGCCTCGACCGGCAAGCAGATCGACAATGCCGTCAAGCTGTACATGCAGCAGAACGGCGACACCGTCGCCGGCAAGAAGATCGAAATCATCCTCAAGGACGACGCCGCCGTTCCCGATAACACCAAGCGCCTGGCGCAGGAATTGATCGTCAACGACAAGGTCAGTTTCATAGCAGGCTTCGGCGTGACGCCGGCAGCCCTGGCCGCCGCGCCGCTGGCGACGCAGGCCAAGATTCCGGAAATCGTGATGGCAGCGGGCACCTCGATCATCACCGAGCGCTCACCCTATATCGTGCGCACGTCGTTCACGCTGGCGCAGTCGTCGACCATCATCGGTGACTGGGCCGCCAAGAACGGCATCAAGAAAGTGGCGACGCTGACCTCCGACTTTGCGCCGGGCAACGACGCGCTGAACTTCTTCAAGCAGAATTTCACCGCCGGCGGCGGCGAGATCGTCGAGGAAGTCAAGGTGCCGCTGCAAAATCCGGACTTCGCGCCGTTCCTGCAGCGCATGAAGGACTCCAAGCCCGATGCCGTATTCGTGTTCGTTCCGGCAGGCCAGGGCGGCAACTTCATGAAGCAATATGCCGAGCGCGGGCTCGACAAGTCCGGTATCAAGGTGATCGGCCCGGGCGACGTCATGGACGATGATCTGCTCGCCGGCATGGGCGACGCAGCACTCGGCACCGTCACCGCGCATCTTTATTCGGCGGCGCATCCCTCGGCTGCCAACAAGGACTTCGTTGCGGCCTACAAGAAGGCGTTCAACCAGCGGCCCGGCTTCATGGCGGTTGGTGGCTATGACGGCATCCGCCTGATCTACGAGGCGCTGAAGAAGACCGGCGGCAAGACCGACGGCGATGCGCTGATCGAGGCGATGAAGGGCATGAAGTGGGAAAGCCCGCGCGGCCCGATCTCGATCGATCCGGAAACCCGCGACATCGTCCAGAACATCTACATCCGCAAGGTCGAGAAGGTCGACGGCGAGCTCTACAATGTCGAGTTTGCAACCTTCGAGGCGGTGAAGGATTCCGGCAAGACCAAGAAGTGACGCGGAACGCGTCATTCCGGGGGCGCGCAGTAGCGCGCCCCCGGAATCTAGAAGTGTTGCGCGAGATTCCGGGTTCAGCGCGATGCGCTGCCCCGGAATGACGGTCTCCCAAGGCTCCGGACTTTCCCTGAATGACCACGCTGTTCACCATTCTGTTCGACGGTGTTGCCTATGGCATGCTGCTGTTCGTGCTCGCCTGCGGGCTGGCGGTGACGCTGGGGCTGATGAATTTCGTCAACCTCGCCCACGGCGCCTTCGCCATGACCGGCGGCTATATCTGCGCCGTGCTGGTGAACAATTCGGGCTGGCCGTTCTTCACGGCGCTGCCGCTGGCGTTCGTCTCGGCCGCTGCGATCGGCATCGCGCTGGAGCGCACGCTCTATCGCCACCTCTATACCCGCAGCCATCTCGACCAGGTGCTGTTTACGATCGGGCTGACCTTCATGTCGGTGGCGGCGGTCGATTACGTCATGGGATCGTCGCGCATCTTCATCAAGCTGCCGGCAGCGCTCGAAGGCCAGTTCGATTTCTTCGGCGTCGGCATCGGCCGCTACCGCCTGATGATCATCGTGATCTGCGGTCTGCTCACGGTGGCGCTGCAATTGATCCTGGCGAAGACCCGCTTCGGCAGCCGGCTTCGCGCGGCGGTGGATGATCCGCGCGCCGCCAGCGGCCTCGGTATCAACGTGCCGCAGGTGTTCGCGTTCACTTTTGCGTTCGGCTGCGGTCTGGCCGGTCTCGGCGGCGCGCTCAGCGCCGAGATCCTCGGGCTCGATCCGTATTTCCCGCTGAAGTTCATGATCTACTTCCTGATCGTGGTCACCGTCGGCGGTTCTTCCAGCATCACCGGGCCGTTCCTCGCTTCGCTGCTGCTCGGCATCGGCGACGTCGCCGGCAAATATTACGTACCGAAGATGGGGCCGTTCGTCATCTATACCATCATGATCGTGATCCTGATCTGGCGCCCGAACGGCCTGTTCGGCCGCACCGCTGCGCGGTGAGCACGCGATGACCGCCATCAACGACGTCTCATCCTACGCCGTTGCCCGCGCCAGATGGCGCCCGGCCGAAATCGCGTTCTGGATTCTGGCGGCGTCCTGCGCCTTCCTGTTTCCCTCGCGCTATTTGATCATGACCGACATCATCAGGCTGGCGCTGTTCACGTTGTCGCTCGACCTGATCCTCGGCTACGCCGGGATCGTCTCGCTCGGCCACGCGGCCTTCTTCGGCGTCGGCGCCTATTCGGCGGGACTGCTCGCGCTGCACGGCATCATCAACGAGCCCGTCATCGCGCTGGTTGCCTCGGGTCTGATCGCGACCGTGCTCGGCTTCCTCACCAGCTTCCTCGTCATCCGCGGCGTCGACCTGACGCGGCTGATGGTCACGCTCGGCATCGCGCTCCTGCTGGAGGCGCTGGCGGAACGCTTCTCCAACATCACCGGCGGCACCGACGGACTTCAAGGCATCGAGATGCAGCCGATCCTGGGGCTGTTCGCCTTCGACATGTTCGGCAAGACGGGCTTCTATTATTCGCTGATCGTGCTGTTCCTGCTGTTCCTGCTGGCGCGCCGGATCGTGAATTCGCCGTTCGGCCTGTCGTTGCGCGCGATCAAGAACAATCCGCTGCGGGCATCCGCGATCGGCGTTCCCGTCAACCGCCGCCTGATCGCGATCTATACGGTGGCCGCGTTTTATGCCGGCATCGCCGGCGCACTGTTCACGCAAACGACGGCGCTGGCCTCGCTCGACGTGTTCTCGTTCGAGCGCTCGGCCGACCTGATGCTGGTGCTGGTGATCGGCGGCACCGGCTATCTCTATGGCGGACTGATCGGGGCCGTCGTCTTCAAGATGCTGCAGGAACTGTTTCAGACCATCACGCCGCAATACTGGATGTTCTGGATTGGCCTCGTGCTGGTGGTGATGGTGCTGGTCGGCCGCGAGCGCATCCATCGCTGGGTGCTGTGGGGACCGAACCTCATCATTCGCGGGGTGTTCGGACGCAAGGCCGTCGTTGCGGCTCCGGGAAGGGACGCGTCATGACGATGGCGCTGGAAACCAGGGGACTGGAAAAATCCTTCGGCGGTCTTCGCGTCACGCAGGATCTGTCGCTGAGGGTGGAGCAGGGCGCGCGCCATGCCCTGATCGGCCCGAACGGCGCCGGCAAGACCACCGTCATCAATTTGCTGACCGGCGTGCTCAAGCCCAATGCCGGACGGATCCTGCTCGAAGGCAACGACATTACCGATCTGCCGGTGCACACCCGCGTGCTGCGCGGATTGTCGCGCACCTTTCAGATCAACCAGCTCTATGCCGATTTGACTCCGCTCGAAACCGTCGGCCTCGCCGTCTCGGAACGGCTTGGCCGCGGCGGCGACTGGTGGCGTCGGATGGGGACGCGAAACGACGTCAACCAGGAGATATCAGAGACGCTCGCGCGTTTTCATCTGCTTGACGTCATGAACGAACTCACCGCGACCTTGCCCTACGGCAAGCAGCGCCTGCTCGAAATCGCAGTCGCGATCGCGACCAGACCGCGCGTGCTGCTGCTCGACGAACCCGCCGCCGGTGTGCCGGAAAGCGAGCGCCACGACATTCTGGCCGCCGTTGCAGCTTTGCCGCGTGACGTCACCGTGCTGCTGATCGAGCACGACATGGATCTGGTGTTCTCGTTTGCCGACCGCATTTCCGTACTGGTCAATGGCGCGATGCTGGTGGAAGGCCCGCCGGACGAGGTGGCCAGGGATCCGCAGGTCAAGGCGGTCTATCTCGGCGAGGGCGCCGATGCCTGATCTTCTTGCCATCGATGCCTTGCGCGCCGGTTACGGCGAAGCGGTGGTACTGCCCGCGATGTCGCTGACGCTGGGTGAGGGCCAGGTGCTGGCGCTGCTCGGGCGCAACGGCACCGGCAAGACCACCCTGATCAATTCGATCGTCGGGATTACGCGCCGCTTCGGCGGCACGATTGCGCTCGGCGGGCAGGACATTACGGTCATGCGCCCGGACCAACGGGCCCGGGCCGGGATCGGCTGGGTGCCGCAGGAGCGCAATATCTTCCGTTCGCTGACCGTTGAAGAGAATATGACGGCGGTGGCGCAGCCCGGGCCGTGGACCGTCGAGAAGGTCTACGAGATGTTTCCGCGGCTGAAGGAACGCCGCAGCAATTACGGCAACCAGCTCTCGGGCGGCGAGCAGCAGATGCTGGCGATCGGCCGCGCGCTGACCCTCAACCCCAAGGTCCTGCTGCTGGACGAGCCGACCGAGGGGCTGGCGCCCATCATCGTCGAGGAGTTGCTGCGGGCGCTCGGCACCATCACCCGGGCCGGCGGCATCTGCTCGATCATTGTCGAGCAGAACGCGCAAAAGATTCTAGGGCTGGCGGATCGCGTTGTGATACTGGAGCGCGGCGCGATCGTGCATGATGCGGCCAGCGCCGCCCTCAAGGCCGATCCTGCGGTGCTCGAACGCTATCTCGGCGTCGCCGGCGCTGCGGCACATTAAGATTATTGGGAGTTCAGACCATGCAGAGAACCAAAGCCCCGTTCCGCGCCGACGAGGTCGGCAGCTTGCTGCGTCCGCAGCGCATCAAGGAAGCCCGCGCCAGGCTGGAGAAGGGCGAGATCACGGCCGACGATCTGCGCAAGGCCGAGGACATGGAAATCGAAAAGGTCGTGCACCGGCAGGCCTCGCTCGGCCTGAAGCTTGCGACCGACGGTGAATTCCGCCGCTCCTGGTGGCACTTCGACTTTCTCGCCAAGCTGACGGGTTGCGAGCTCTATCATCCCGACCAGGGCATCCAGTTCGCGGGCGTGCAGACCCGGCACGACGCCATCCGCGTGATCGGCAAGCTCGACTTCCCGGACAACCATCCGATGCTGGATCACTTCCGGTTCCTGAAGAAGCATGCCGACACCGCGCATGTCACCGCCAAGATGACGATTCCGTCGCCCGCCGTGCTGCATTTCCGCGGCGGCCGCAAGGCGATCTCGAAGGACGTCTATCCCGATCTGGAGGAATTCTACGCCGATCTCGGCAAGACCTACCGCAAGGCCGTGAAGGCGTTCTACGACGCCGGCTGCCGCTATCTGCAGTTCGACGACACCGTGTGGGCCTATCTGTGCTCGCAGGAAGAGTTGCAGAAGGCGCGCGAGCGCGGCGACAATCCCGACGGCCTGCAGGAAATCTACGCACGCGTCATCAATTACGCGCTGGCGGATCGGCCGGCCGACATGATCGTCACCACGCATGTCTGCCGCGGCAATTTCCGCTCGACCTGGATATCGTCCGGCGGCTACGAGCCGGTGGCCGAGACCATGCTGGCCGGCACCAATTACGACGGCTACTTCCTCGAATATGATTCCGACCGCGCCGGCGGTTTCGAACCGCTGCGCTATTTGCCCAAGGGCAACAAGATCGTGGTGGTCGGCGTCATCACCTCGAAGTTCGGCGAGCTGGAGAAAAAGGACGACATCAAGCGCCGCCTCGAAGAAGCGGCGAAATTCGCGCCGCTCGACCAGCTCGCGGTCTCGCCGCAATGCGGCTTCGCCTCGACCGAGGAAGGCAACATCCTCTCCGAGGAAGAGCAGTGGGCCAAGCTCAGCCTCGCCGTGGAAGTCGCGAATGAGGTTTGGGGGAAATAAGTGAGGTCGTCATTCCGGGGCTATGCGAAGCATAGAACCCGGAATCTCGAGATCCCCCGATGCGCAATTGCGCATCTGAGGTTCGCGCTGCGCGCGCCCCGGGATGACGACGCGCGAAGCGCGCCGTCACTTCTCCGCCAGATAAACCTCACCCAGCAGCGACGAGTTCGACCAGGGCACCTGCTTGCCCTTGGTCGCGGCGACGACCTCCGCGCGCACCCGCGTCAGCATCTGCTGCACTTCGAGGCCGGGCGTGCCGATGTGGCGCGTCAGCGCTGCCGAGAACGGACTGTTGGCGCCTTCACCATCGAGCGCGACCTGTCCGGGGGCGGTTGCGAATGCGATCAGCGTGCCCGCACCCAGCGTTGAACCAGCGCCCATCGTCGTTGGCGCCGCGAGCCCCGAGCCGACGTCCATGCCGCGATCGGTACCCGTGGACGCCACCTTCGCCGCCATCGGGTTGTTGCGGCAGGCATCCAGGATCAGGATGTTGGTGCGGACCTGATCGTCGAGACCGGCCATGATCGTGTCCATGTCCATCATGGCTTCGGTCATGCGGCTGCCGGCTTTGAATTCCACGTCGATCGGCACCAGATAGTTGCGGCCTTCGACCTGCACGCCATGACCGGCATAGTAGACGACGGCGACGTGCGCCTGCGCCGCTTCGCGCAGGAAATCGCGGATGGTCTTCTGCATCGCCGTCCCGTCGAGGTCGATGCCTTCCTTCACGGTGAAACCGATGTCGCGCAGGCTTTTGGCGATCGAGCGGGCATCGTTGGAGGGATTGGGCAGCGGCTTGACGTGCGCGTAGCCGCCATTACCGATCACGAGCGCGACGCGCTTCGTGATGGAGACTTTCTCGGCGGAGGCGGGCGGCGGCGGTGCTGCCACGGTACCGGCGGCCGGCGCCGGCGCCGCGCTCATGCGCGGCGAGGGCGGGGCCATCTCCGACAGCAGCGACAGCCGGACTTTCGCCATCGCCTGATTGGCCTTGCTGCCGGCATCGGATGCCTGGCCTTCGAGTGCCGTGGCGTAATCCAGTTTGGCGCGGGCGAGATCGCCCCTGGCTTCATAGGAGAGGGCGCGCTGGCTGTAGGCCGAAATCAGCACGCTGCCCGGCGGCGTCATGATGTTGGCCGGCGCCTTGGCCTTGGCCAGCCGGATCGCTTCCGTGGTGTCGGCAATGGCGCGGTCGAGATCGCCCTTCGCGCGCCAGATCACGGCCCGGTTGGTCAGCGGTTGCGGCAGCGTCGGGTCGATCCGGATTGCTTCGTTCATGTCGGCCATCGCGCCGTCGAGGTTGCCAAGCGCCTGTTTGGAGATGCCGCGGTTCTGCCAGGAGAATGCCGATGCAGGCCCGAGATTGATCGACTGATCATAGTCGGCAATCGCCTTGGCGTAGTCGCCCTTGCCGCGCCAGGCATTGCCGCGGTTGTGGTAGACGATTCGTTCGGGAGGTCCCCGGCGCAGGGCATCGTTGAAATCGGCGATCGCGATGTCGTACTCGCCCCTGTCGTAATAGGCGGAGCCGCGCAGATTGTAGGCGGGGACGGTCGGATACAGGCGAATGGCTTCGCTCGCATCCGCGATCACCTTCGTGTAGTCGCCCTTCTTGTTCCAGCCGACGGCGCGCCAGAAGTAGATGGTCGCGAGCTTCTCGCCGGAGAACAGCTTCAGGGCGACGATCTTGCTGCAGGCATCGATCATCTGATCGGCCGGCGTGGTGTCGGTGGTGCAGAGCGGCCCGAGCTGGTTGCGCGGCTGGGCGAGGGACGGCGCCGACCACAGGGCGGCAGCGAGCAGGGAAAGCGTCAGGATCGCGCGGCGCATCGGGCCTCAATCGTTGGAAATCGTGTGGCCGGTAAGGCTTTGTTGCCTGCGTCGGGATCGGGGTTCAAGGCCCGGCTGCCCGCTACCGTTATACCCGCCACGGCTATTCCTCCGTTGGGCAGATGGTGGTAGGAAACTCCAGTAACCTGTTGCTGCCCACCGGTTCGGCCCAAATCCCCGCCAGATGAAAAACGACCAGATTCTCAGCCTGATCTCGGAATTCTGTCGCATGTCCGACATGGCCGAGACGACGTTCGGCCGCCGGGCGGTCAACGACGGCAAGCTGGTGCACCGGCTGCGCGAGGGCAAGCGAATCACGATCGACACGCTGGACCGTATCCAGGCCTACATTGCCGCTTCCACGCCGGGCGGGGTAGCGCCGCCGCGGGGGCTGGAAGTGCCGCCAGAGAAGCGCGATCCCCGGGGCAATTTTCGCTTTTTCGAGAACCGCCAGAAATACCTGCTGTTCGTCCATACCTGCAGCGAGAAGCGGGTGATCGCCGAGCGCGTGGCGCTGGAGCTTTCCAGCCTGCACCCGCGGCCGCCGGCGCTGCGGGTGTTCGACGCCGGCGTCGGCGACGGCACCGTGCTGGCGCGGGTGATGCGGTCGATGCACGGCCGATTTCCCCATATGCCGTTCTATATCGCCGGCAAGGAGCTAAGTGTGGAGGACGTCCGGCTGACGCTCGACAAGGTGCCGGACCGGCTGTTCGAGCACCCGGCGACCGTGTTCGTGCTGACCAACATGTATTACGCCGAGGCACCCTGGCTGACGCCCGCCTCGCCCAGCGCCGCTGCCGGGATGATCTGGCACGATGTGCCACTGCGGGGGGCGTCTTCGGGCGAATTCGAGAGCCAGATCGCTGAACTGGGCCCGTTTCTCGAGCAAAACTGGCGAGCCAATATCAGTCCCAAATCGGGCATGCCGATCTACGAGCGGCCCGTGGCGCTGGTCCTGTACCGGGAGGATCACCGGTTTTTGCTTGATTCGATCATCCCCCGGGCCGGCCGGACCGAGGCCAATTTCGACCTCGTGATCGCTTCCCAGCCCTACCGGGCAAAATCCTCTGTGAATTTCCGCGCCAAGCGGATCATCGCACCATTGGCGAGAGCCTTGCGGGCAGGCGGCCGTTTGATTGGAATTCACTCCCACGGGCAGGATCCGGGGCTGGAAATAATTCAGGCGGTCTGGCCGGGAGAAAATCCTTTCGCGGTAAGCCGTCATGAGCTATTGCGCACCGTGAAATATGAGCTCGGATCGGCTGGGCGCGATCTTAACTTTAATGCCTATGCCGATAACCGTTCCATCTTCCGTTATGATATGGAAGCGCTGCCCAACGAGGTAACCGGCTCGATCGGAACCTCGACGGCTTTTGCAGCGTGGAATGCGGCGGTGTATGTCGCCCAGATCGAAGACGACCGGTTGACGGAAATGACTGAAAACGGCCGGACCCTCGATGCCACCAGAGAGGTTCTGCGCAAGCATAATGGGCTTTGGTTTTACGACGAATCCTACGTCATTTCGCGCCGTCGCGACTGACATTCCGGGATAAACAACACAGACAGCCGCCGGGGTTCGGCGGGAACAAGGGGTTGGTTGATGCGCGCGTCCTATCTGTTCACCAGCGAGTCGGTTTCCGAGGGTCATCCGGACAAGGTTTCGGATCAAATCTCCGACGCGATCCTCGATGCCTTCCTCGAGAAGGACGTCAAGCTCGGCATTGCCGACGACAGCGCGGTCAACACCCGCCTCGGCTGCGAGACGCTGTGCACGACCAACAAGATCGTGATCGCGGGCGAGGGCCGCGGCCAGCTGTTCCGCGACATCCACGGCGTCTCCGTCGTCGACCGCGAACTGATCTCCGAAATCGCCCGCGGCGTCGTCAAGGACATCGGCTACGACCAGAACGGCTTCTCCTATCACGGCGCCGACATCGAGGTGTTGTTGCACGGCCAGTCGCCCGACATCGCGATGGGCGTTGACGCCAAGAAAAAGAAGAGCGGCGAAGAAGAAGGCGCCGGCGACCAGGGCATGATGTTCGGTTACGCCTGCAACGAGAGCGAAGTCTACGAGAAGGGCAGCTTCATGCCCGCGCCGATTTTCTTCGCGCACCGCATTCTGAAGGTGCTGTCGGACAAGCGCCGCAACGGCCAGCTGTTCGACCTGCAGCCCGACGCCAAGAGCCAGGTGACCGTGAAGTATGTCGACGGCAAGCCGGTCGGCTGCACCAAGGTCGTGGTTTCGACCCAGCACAACGAGAAAAGCCGCAACGGCAAGAAATATTCGCCCGGCCTGATCAAGGAAATGATCTCGACCGCGGTAGAGTCGGCGCTGCCGAAGGGCTGGATGCCGGAAAAGAATTCCGACTTCCTCGTCAACCCGACCGGTAACTTCGTGGTCGGCGGTCCCGACGGCGACTGCGGCCTGACCGGCCGCAAGATCATCGTCGACACCTATGGCGGTTATGCCCCGCACGGTGGCGGCGCGTTCTCCGGCAAGGATCCAACCAAGGTCGACCGTTCCGCCGCTTACGCTGCGCGCTATCTCGCCAAGAACGTCGTGGCGGCCGGCTTTGCCAATCGCTGCACCATCCAGGTCGCCTATGCGATCGGCGTTGCCGATCCGATGTCGGTGCTGGTGGATACCCATGGCACCGGCAAGGTCGATGAAAAGAAGCTCGAGAAGGTGTTGCCGCAGCTGTTCAGGCTGACGCCGACCAACATCCGCCGCACGCTGAAGCTGAACCGGCCGATCTATCGCCGCACCGCGTCCTACGGCCATTTCGGCCGCGCGCCGGAAAAGGACGGTGGCTTCTCCTGGGAAAAGACCGATCTGGTATCCGCGCTGAAGGGCGCGTTCTGATTTTCTCCGCAATTGTCTCGCGTATTCCGGAAAGCACCCGCTTTTCGGAATATGCTTTTTAAGGGATCAACCGCATGACCGCCGCCGCCAAGCAGCCTGCCTTCACCGACTACATCGTCAAGGACATCTCGCTCGCCGATTTCGGCCGCAAGGAACTCTCGCTGGCCGAAACCGAGATGCCGGGCCTGATGGCGACGCGCGAGGAATACGGCCCCAAACAGCCCCTGAAGGGTGCGCGTATCGCGGGCTCGCTGCACATGACGATCCAGACCGGCGTGCTGATCGAGACGCTGGCAGCCCTCGGTGCCGACATCCGCTGGGTGTCCTGCAACATCTATTCGACGCAGGACCACGCGGCGGCGGCGATCGCAGCTGCCGGCATTCCGGTGTTTGCCGTCAAGGGCGAAACGCTGGCCGAGTACTGGGATTACACCGCCAAGCTGTTCGACTGGCACGGCGGCGGTCACCCGAACATGATCCTCGACGATGGCGGCGACGCCACCATGTATGTCCATCTCGGTCTGCGCGCCGAGAACGGCGACACCAAGTTCCTGGACAAGCCGGCTTCGGAAGAAGAGGAAGTGTTCTTCGCGCTGCTCAAGAAGCAGCTGAAGGAAAAGCCGAAGGGCTACTTCGCCGCGATCGCCAAGAGCATCCAAGGTGTCTCCGAGGAGACCACCACGGGCGTGCATCGTCTCTATGACATGCAGAAGGCCGGCACGCTGCTGTGGCCGGCGATCAACGTCAACGACAGCGTCACCAAGTCGAAGTTCGACAACCTCTATGGCTGCCGTGAATCGCTGGTCGACGGCATCCGCCGCGGCACCGACGTGATGATGTCGGGCAAGGTGGCGATGGTTGCGGGCTTTGGCGACGTCGGCAAGGGTTCGGCTGCTTCGCTGCGCCAGGCCGGCTGCCGCGTCATGGTCTCCGAGATCGACCCGATCTGCGCGCTGCAGGCGGCGATGGAAGGTTATGAGGTCGTGACCATGGAAGATGCGGCGCCGCGCGCCGACATCTTCGTTACCGCGACCGGCAACAAGGACATCATCACCATCGAGCACATGCGCGCGATGAAGGATCGCGCCATCGTCTGCAACATCGGTCACTTCGACAACGAGATCCAGATCGCGGGTCTGCGTAACCTGAAATGGACCAACATCAAGCCGCAGGTCGACGAGATCGAATTCCCCGACAAGCATCGCATCATCATGCTGTCAGAAGGACGCCTCGTGAACCTCGGCAACGCCATGGGCCACCCGTCCTTCGTGATGTCGGCATCCTTCACCAACCAGACGCTGGCGCAGATCGAACTGTTCGCCAACAACAAGGACGGCAAGTACAAGAAGGAAGTCTACGTGCTGCCGAAGTCGCT